>DASXOZ010000080.1 GCA_036493895.1 Candidatus Binatia bacterium
GTGTGGAACTCCCACGCGTTCAACCTGACGCAGGACGACACGATCATGAACGGCTGGGTGAACGTTACCTACACGAACACCCGCACGCATGTGGCCCAGGGGTTGTTCGACAGCCGGTGGATCTTCACGCAGCACGTGCCGCCTTTCCAGCAGCGCGAGTACTGTGCGACCCACACCTTCCCGGACGGAACCCACCTCTTCCAGCTCGCCTCGCACACGCACCGGCACGGCATTCGCTGGCGCTACTTCGATGCACCGCAGCAGCCGTGTCCGACGGCCCCGGGGAGCAACACGAATGCAGATTGCATGCCCGGCGACTCGGCCTTCTATGAGAGCTACGACTACAGCGATCCCCTGACGGTCAACTACGATCCGCCGAAGTACTACACGGGCGACGTCGCGCACCGCACGGTCAAGTTCTGCTCGCTCTACGACAACGGGCAGCTCGATCCGGACACCGTCAAGCGCCAGTCGACGTCGCCGACGCCGACCGGCGGCCTCATCTTCGGAGGACCGTGCAGCGACGCCGACGTGGTGTGCATGGGAGGCACGAACAAGGGCCTGAACTGCCACGGCAACGACAGCGAGTGCCCGGACCCGAACAACCCTGCGAACCCTTCGGGCATCGCCAAGTGCGATGCCTGCGAGCTGCTCGGCGGCGTGACGACCGAGGACGAGATGTTCATCGCCCTCGGGGCCTTCTACACCGATAGTCAGTGAACGGCGCGATCTGCGCGAATCAGGACGGCTGACAGGAGGCCGGCCCCCGCAACGGGGCCGGCCTCCTGCGTTTCGGGCCTCCAGCGACTGCCTGCATCCGCTTTCGCAACGACCGCCGACGTGTCAGCAGTGCGAAACTGCGGTTTCCAATTTCGCGAATCTGGCAGGAATCACCGCCGCAGCACCGGCGGCCACGGGCCGGTGCACAGCAATTCCGCGCTGTTGCGACGCGCCTCGCGGCGCAACGCGCGGGGCACGCGCCTTGCTGCTCTCTGGCGTGTCTGCGACCCACGTATCGGCCGCAACGACCGCGATCCGACCGAGCGGCCGCAAAAGGAGGGCTCCATGAACAAAGCCATTTCCCTGCACCTTCCGCTCGTCGCCGTGATGGCGGCGGCGCTGCTTCTCGCGGCGGTGCCGGCAGCGACAGCCGACGATGCCTCGGCGCTGTGGAGCAAGAACTGCGCTTCCTGCCACGGCCAGGACGGCAAGGGCAAGACGAAGATGGGCGAGAAGCTCAAAGTGCGCGACCTGACGGATGCGGCCGTCAAGGCGAAGCTCGACAAGACGAAAGTCGAGGACTCCATGAAGAAGGGAGTCAAGGGCGACGAGGGCGACAAGCTCGTGATGAAGGCATTCAGCGACAAGCTGTCGGACGCCGACATCAAGGCGCTGACGGACTACACGCTGTCGCTCAAGTAGTCGCGGCACCAGGGGGCGTGCGCGAAGGTACGCCGCCTGGCAGATGCAGCCTGCTAGAGCGGACAGGCCAGTGCCGCATCGAGCCCGACGGCGCCGCGAAGGATCAGCAGCGCGTCGACCGTGGTGACGTCGCCGCTGCCGTCGGCATCACAGACCGACGGCGCGCACGCAGCGGCGCCGACGGCAGCCGCGAGCACGAACTCGGCATCGGCCGCGCTCGGAGCGGGCGCGTCGGGTGAGGTCGGTTGTCCGCAGGGAACCAGCAGGCAGTCCGCCGTGCAGGCATCGCCGGCGTGGTAGAGCGTGTCGCCGTCGTCGCACTGCTCTGCGGCATCGACGATACCGTTGCCGCAGACCGCAGCCGCGTTCGTATACGTGAACCGCGCGGACGCGTTGGCGCCGCTCGTACCGCCTTCGGTGACGACCTTGACGGGGACGGTGTCGAGCGCCTCGCCGGGCGGCGACGTCGTGGTGATCGACGTATCGTCGTTCACGACAAAGCCGACGGCCGATTCTCCGAACAGCACGCTCATGACGTCGACGAAGCCGCTGCCTTCGATCGTCACTTCGGTTCCGCCCGAAAGCGGGCCGTCCTCGGGCAGGATTTTCGAGACTTTCGGCACTCCGACGAATGTGAACAGGTCGGCGGCCGACGTGGCGCTGGAGCCGCCCGCACCGGTGACGGTGATATCGACGGTGCCCGCTGCGGCTGCCGGCGAGACCGCGGCGATCTGCGTGTCGCCCGCCACCGTGAAGCTCGCGGCGGCCGTCGCACCGAAATCGACGGCGCTGGCACCCGTGAAGCCGGTACCGGCGATCGTCACCGTCGTGGCCCCGGAAGCCGGGCCGGACGCTGTCGAGATCGCTGTCACGCGCGGCGCCGGCGTGAAACCGTCGGCCAGGTGCAGCCACGCGTGGTACCCGCAAGTCGTGTTGAAGACCAGGCAGCTCGAAGGATCGACGGCGCTGATCGTCTGGTAGAGCTCGTTGCCGAACCCGTCATAAGCCGTGAACGCCGGATCGATCGCTGCCGGCGGCGCGACGTGGCCGAGGAACGTGACCGTGGCTCCCGTCAGGTCCCACGAAGCGGCCGCCCAGGCCGAGTACGTCGTCACGTGGTAGCCGCCTCCGCGTCCACTTCCGCCGCAGCGGGTCTGCAGGTAGACCGCGCCGGTCGCATGGCCCGTCGCCGGATCGAAGCCTGTCGCGACCGCCTGCTCCTGGATGCCGCCGCACGAATGGCCGAGCACCGAAAAGGCCGCGCTCTGGGACAGCAGCAGCGAGACGTCGGCGCGGCAGTCCGCCGCGCCGGCCAGCAGCACTGCCAGGGAAATCGACGCGTACCGGATCATGTCGATGACGTTAAAACGGGATTTCCAATCTTGCCAGACCTGCCGGCGGTCATCGACGCGCAGCGATCAGCTCGATGATGTAGCCGTCCGGATCCTTTACCCACATCTGGCCGCTCGCCTCGAGCTCGAACAGATCGTGGCCGCGCTGCCTCAGCATGTCCCGCGTCCCCGCGTAGTCGTCGATGCCGAATGCCGCGTGGCTCGCGATGGGGTTCAGTGCCGGCGGCGGCGTGCCACCGTCGAAGCCGTCGGGCACCTGCAGCAGATGCACCTGCGCATCCCCGACCGTCAGCCAGGCGCCGGCAAAACCAAGATCGGGCCGCGGCGCTTTCTCGAGGCCCAGCACCTCGCAGTAGAAGTGCAGCGACGCGTCGAGGTCGCGAACTGCGAAAGAGACATGATCGACGCTGCGGATCGGCTTCATCGCATCACTCCAACGCCGGACCCCGGCGAAAACGAACGTCGCCCGCAACCTACGGCGCCGGCGCCGCAGGAACAACGGAGCCGCCGGACGGAGCGACAGCAGCCGGGGGTACGCTCTTTGCGGCGAGGGCACGTGCGTGCGATGCGGTCGTGCCTCTACCGGCTACGCCGCGATAGGCACGGTGGACTCGCCACTTGCTCTCCGCCGCGGACTTCGCCCCATAGCGACGAAGGGTTTCTCTATCGCGAAATACGTAACAGTGGCCAGCCCGAGGGCGGCGATGATCGTGCCCCAAGCCGCAAGCGTCGGGTCATGCGGCAGCCGACCTCCGATCAGTTTGAGCAGCGGAAGATGCAGAAGATAGACGCTGAAGCTTATCCTGCCGAGGAAGCACAGCGGCCGCTGGGACAGGACGCGACGCAACGCTCCTCTCCCGTGAATCGCAGCGATGAGAAAGACGGCCCAGAGCGCGCCGAAGAGCCCAGGCTCATTGAAGAAGCGGTCGGGAGCAACAATCTCCCCGCTTGCCCAACTCCACACGCTGGGTATGTGCAACAGCACTGCGGCAATCGCGAGCCACCCGGCACCTTCGACAACCATCCGTGCTCTTGAATTGGGGGGGGGGGCCAGGGAAGCCTGGATCCAGTCGCTTGCCCATGCCACGTACACGCCGCCGAGAAACGCCGGGACGTTCCGCAAAAGTGCCATTCGCGAATCGGACGGAAACGTCGCATTGGCCCAAGCGACCGCGCCGAGCATCGCGCAAGCGGTAGCGAGGAGCGCAAGAGGCCGCCGCGGGACCAGCGTGCCCGCGAGCACGATCAACGGCAGCAGCAGGTAGAAGTGGCATTCGACCGGGATCGTCCAGAACACGCCGGCGCCGTCGCGGAGCAACAGGTGGTTCCAGACCCTCTCGAGGGAGAGGGGCTCCGCGAAGCGGGCACCGCAGGAAGCGGCAAAATAATTGGCCAGAAGGACCAACGCGTAGAGAGGGTAAATCCTGAGAACGCGTCGTTGGAAATACTGCTTCCAAACTTGCGAGCCATACAGCTCCTCGCGACTATTCTGCAGCAGCAACGAAGTCAGCAGATACGCGCTCAGCGTGAAGAAGAGGCAGACTCCGTAGAATCCTGACCCGGTGAAATCTAGACCCGGAAATGCCGGAGTGTGGTACAGGCTCAGGTGCGACAGGAGCACGAACAGGATAGCCAGTCCCCGCAGGCCGTCGAGACATGGTAGCCGTCCCACTGGGTAAGACTGTCACACGATCTGGAACAGCGGAAGGAGGCCTGACTCCCCTCGCGGACATCAGAGTCGCCAAAGCGGCCCTTGCCCCACGACGCACTGTCATGGCCGTCACACTGCTACAGTTTTTGCAGCGCGAAACGCAGCGCACGAAAGACCGGATGAACTACTGCGGCGTCCTCAGCAGGATCTCCTGCATCACCGAGCAGCAAAGCCGGCCGCTGCGGTCGTAGATGATCCCGCGCGCGAGCCCGCGCGCACTCTCGGCCGCGGGAGAATCCTCGACGTAGAGCCACCAGTCGTCCACCTTGATGTCACGGTGGAACCACATCGCGTGGTCGAGGCTGGCGGCCATGACGCCGCGATCGCTCCAGTGCACACCGTGGGGACGCATCACCGTCTCGGTCAGCGTGTAATCGGATGCGTAGACCAGCACGCAGGTGTGGATCAGCGGATCTTCGGGAAGCTCCCCGTCGGCGCGCATCCAGATCATCGCGCGCGCCTCTTCGCCCTTGTGCGGCTTCCAGCCCGGCGGATCGCACCAGCGGATGTCGATCGCGCGCGGCTCGGCGGCCTGGCGCGGCAACTTTCTTCCGAATCCCGCAAGGCGCTCGGCCATCGTCGGCAGCGATTCCGGATCCGGCGCCGCCGGCATCTCGAGGCTGTGGACGACGCCCGGCTCGCCGACCTGGAAGGACGCCTGAAGATTGAAGATCGCCTCGCCGTGCTGCACGGCGACCACGCGGCGGGTCGTGAACGACTTGCCGTCGCGGATGCGGTCGACGATGTACAGGATCGGGACCTTCATGTCGCCGGGACGCAGGAAGTACGAGTGCAGCGAATGCACGCGACGACCTGCCGGCACCGTGCGCGCCGCCGACATCAACGCCTGGGCCGCGACCTGGCCGCCGAAGACGCGGAGCCTGTCCTCGTCGGGGTTGTACCCGCGAAAAATGTTGACCTCGAGCTCCTCGACGTCGAGGAGGCGAAGCACTTCGTCGAGCAGCGGGTGCGCCAACGCCGTTACCAGCGCGTCGAGAACCCGGCGTCGGGAATGTCCAGGGCGCTGCGATCGTTCGATGCGATCGCGCGGCACTTGGCCAGCACGCCCGGCAGCACGAAGTTCGCGTAGAACTTGCCCGACATCACCTTGCCTGCGTAGAAGTCGAACTCTTCCTGGCTCTGGCGGTCGTCCTGGGTTCGCTCTTCCTCCGCGATCACGGCGGCCTCGAGCAGAAGGTGACCGACGGTCACTTCGGCCATTGCCTCGAGGAACGGCGAGCAGCACAGCGTGAGCTGGTCGAGCTGGGAGCTCATCATGTACTGCATCAGGTCGCCGCCGGCTTTCTGCAGCGCCTGGGCGGCCTCTCCGAGCAGGCGCACCTCCGGGCCGACGGCCGGGTCGGACGCATACCTCTCGACGAAACCGGACAGGTCGCCGATGAAATCCGTAAGGTCCTGGCCGTGGCGACCGCGCAGCTTGCGCACCACCAGGTCGAGGGCCTGGATGTGGTTGGTGCCCTCGTAGATCGAGAAGATCTTCGCGTCGCGCAGGTACTGCTCGACGGGATTGTCCATCACGTAACCGGCACCGCCGTACACCTGGATCGCCAGCTCGCAGATGCGAAAACCCTGGTCGGAGCAGTAGGCCTTGACGATCGGCGTCAAGAGGTCCACGCGCCCCTGGTAGAACGCGGCCTCGTCGTCCTTGCCCTCGGCGCGAAGCGCACGCGACATGTCCTCGTTGAACGCGAGCTTGATGCAAAGCGCACGCATGCCCTCGATCTTCGACTTCATCTCCAGCAGGAGCCGGCGCACGTCGGAATGCTCGATGATCGACACGCGCGGCGCGTTCGGATCCTTGAAGCGCTTGACCGAGGATCCCTGCTTGCGCTCGCGCGCATAGGCCAGCGCGTTCAAGTAGGCCGTCGAAGCGACGGCGAGACCCTGCACGCCGACGGCGATGCGCGCGCCGTTCATCATCTGGAACATCTGCTTCATGCCGGCGTTCTCGCTGCTGCCGCAAAGGTAACCGACCGTCTCGCCGCCGTCGCCGAAATTCAGCACGGCAGTGGCCGAGCTGCGGATGCCGAGCTTGTGCTCGATGGACGTCGTCACGACGTTGTTGAACGCGCCGATGCTGCCGTCATCATGGACGAGGAACTTCGGGACGATGAACAGCGAGATGCCGCCGGTGCCTTCGGGCGCGCCTTCGACGCGCGCGAGCACCAGGTGCACGATGTTGTCGGTGAGGTCCTGGTCGCCGCCGGAAATCCAGCACTTGGTGCCGCTGATGCGGTAACGGTTGCCGTCGATGCGCACCGCCTTGGTGCGCGCCGATCCGACGTCGCTGCCGGCATGGGGCTCCGAAAGGCACATCGTTCCGGCAAAGCGCCCGTCCATCATCGGCGGAAGAAAGCGCGCACGGTCCTGGTCGATCGCGAAGTTGGCGACCAGCTCGGCCGCGCCCTGCGTCAGCCCCGGGTACATCATGAACGCGGTGTTGGCCCCGGACTGCAGCTCGGCGATCGCGACGCCGATCGAGCTCGGACCCTGGAAGCCGCCGTGCTCCAGCGACAGGCGCCAGTTGGGCAGCCCCATCTTCCAGAGCGTGTCCCAGGCTTCCTTGTACCCTCCCGGAGTGACGACCTTCCCGTCTTCCATGTGGCAGCCGTCACGGTCGGCAACCTGGTTCAGCGGACCGATGATCTCG
This sequence comes from Candidatus Binatia bacterium, assembly GCA_036493895.1. Classification (NCBI taxonomy): domain Bacteria; phylum Candidatus Binatota; class Binatia (SeqCode); species Binatia bacterium. The sequence goes on from DASXOZ010000080.1 coordinate 7,157, forward strand.
TCGCAGTAGCGACTCGTCTGGTCGATCACCTGGTCGCACTCCTGGCGGCTCAAGTGGCTGAAAAACCCGGATTTCGGGAACTGCGACGCATCGAACAGGCGCTGGACCTGGATGTGTTCGTACAGTGTGAACTGGATCGAACGGAGATCGGCTTTGAAGAAGTTCGTCGCGCCCTCGGCCATAGCCGATGGTCCTCCTTGGTCTGGGTGCTTGCCGGGGCTCCCCCGGCGCCTCACGGCGCTCGTGGCGCAGGGGGCAACCGGGGACTGTAGTGCGCCCGCCGGCGCGATCAAACGTTTTTACGCGGTGCGGCACAACCCTTGGGGTCAGGCACTATACGTATAGTGCCTGACCCCATTACATATCCGCATTACCCCGTCGGGACGGGTCATTTCGTGGCGGCCTGGACGATGCGTCGAAACTCGTCCGCCCGCACCGGGCCCGCGCCGGGGTCCCCCATGATGTCGCCCGGATCGGCAACGATCTCGAGGATCCGGAACCCGTCGGCGCCAAGATCGCGGTAGCCGCGGAAATACTCGTCACGCAGGCCGAGAACGTGGCCGAACTCGTGCGCCAGCACGTGGGGCTCGACGCGTCCCGCGCTGAGCACGATGACACCGCGGATCGTGTAGAGGCTGGCGGCTCCCGTCGTCAGCCCGGCCGCGCCGGGAGGAAACAGCGCCGCGTGGGCATCGGCATCGATGCGATCGCCTTTTCTCGGCGCCATGCACCCCGCTGCCGGATCGCAGCCTGCCGTGCCGCCGTACAGCGCGCCGGCCGAGAGCTTCGTCAGCGTCAGCTCGACGCGGTATTCGTCATCGCCGTCGCGCAGGTGCCAGATGCTTTCGACCGCATCGCGAAACCGCGCGAGAAACGCATCGTCGTCGATGTCGGTATTCATCGGCACGCGGATGATCCACTGGTGCGGCGACGGGTGCGCGACGCTGACGAACGCGGACGGAACCAGGGCGCCGGTCGCTTCGCGAATGCGCGCCGCCAGCGCGGCTTCACGCTGGCGAAGAAGCGGCGTCGCCTGCGCGCGCGGCGTGCCCGGGTCGATGGCGGGCACCTGCGCGAGGGCAGCCGCGAACGCCGTATCGTCGGTTGCCGCCAGCGCGTCGAGCAGCGCCTGGCGCTCGACGACCGCGTCGTGAAGCCCGGTGCCGCGGTCGTAGCCTGCGCGATCGGCTGCGACGGCAGCCTGCCAGAGCTGGTTGTAGTGCACGTGGTCGTCGATGTTCTCGAGGGCCTCGTGCAGGCTTCGCCACGTCTCGACGAGACGCTCGAGGAAGCGGCGCCGCGCCGCGCCCTCCAGCGGCGGCGGCGAAGCGACCTGCTCGCGAAACGCGCCGAGCTTGCGCAGCTCGGTGTCGATGCGCACCTCGGTCCACGGCCACGAGTACGATTTCGATTCGGCTCTCGCCGCCGGTGCGGCATGCGAGGCAGGGTCGGGCTCGACGATCAATGGAAGCAGGCCGTAGCCGACGGGTGCGAGCGACGGAGGAGTTTCCTTCAGGCGCGCCGCGAGGTCGGGAGCCTCGGTTTCCAGCAGCGTCGCGAGCTTCTCGTACGTCTGCTGGAGCTCGTCGCGGTAAGCTCCGAACCGAGCCTCGACGATGCGACCGCGTGCTTTCCACGCCGGCTCTTCCTCCGGTGCTGGCGCGACGGGCGCCGGCCTGTCGGCCGCGCCGCGGCCGAGCAGCCATGCAGCGACGACGGCCACCACTACGAACAGGAGAAGCGCGCGGCGCAGGGTCAATTCCCGGGCGAGCCGCCGGCCAGGCGCGAACCTGCCCCCGTCGCAGTCATGCCCGCGCGAGGTCCCGCGTGATGTTCTTCTGGTGGCTCTCGAGAGTGCCGCCGCCGATTTCGTTCAGCTTGGCGTCGCGCCAGAAACGCTCGACCTTGTACTCGCGCGTGTAGCCGTAGCCGCCGAGCACCTGCATCGCCGCGTCGGCCACGCGCTTGGCCATCGGAGCGGCGAACAGCTTCGCCGCGTCGGTACCGAGACGATTGCGGCTGCCCGGGCCCACTCGCGCCGCTTCGCGGTAGACGAGGCAGCGTGCCGCCTCCGATTCGGCGTACGAGTCGCCGACGTAGCGCTGGATCTGCCCGAACTCGGCAATCGGCTTGCCGAAGGCTTTCCTCTGCGCCGAATACCCGACCATCTCGGCGACGCAGCGATCGGCGATGCCCAGGCTGATCGCCGCCAGGCAGAGCCGTTCGATCTCGAGGTTGCGCATCATGCACGTGATGCCGCCGCCTTCTTCGCCGAGACGGTTGGCCACCGGCACCTCGACGTTGTCGAAGACGAGCTCGCACATCGTCGACGCACGCATGCCGAGCTTCTTGATCGGCTCTCCGGTCGTGAATCCGGCGAATCCTCTCTCGACGACGAACGCCGTGATGCGCCCGTCCACCTTCGCATACGCGAGCACGCAGCCAGCCTCATAGCCGTTGGTGATGAAGATCTTGCGGCCGTTGAGCAGGTAGACGTCGCCACGCCTCTCGGCGGTGGCCTGCATGCCGAGCACGTCTGTGCCGGCCGCCGGCTCCGTCATGCCCATCGCGCCGACGACTTCGCCCGAAAGCACTCCCGGCAGCAGCCTCTCGCGCTGCTCGTCGCTGGCCGCGTGGTAGAAGTTGTTCACGAACAGCAGGAAGTGCGCGAGGTAGGCCAGCGTGAAGCCGGGGTCCGATTTGGCGAGCTCGTGGTGCGCGATCACTGCCGCGACCGCATCCATGCCCACCCCGCCGTCGCGCTCCGGGATCGTCAGCCCCAGCAGTCCGAGGTCGCCGCAGCGGCGCAGCAGCGACCGGTTGAGCTCTCCGTTGGCATCGTGCTCTTCGGCCTGCGGCTCGACTTCGCTCTCGGTGAAGCGGCGAACCGTCTCGCGCAGCATCGCGTGCTCGGGAGTCGGCGCGAAAAGAGAATCCTCGACGGAAATACCTGCGGAACCTGCAGTCATGGCGGCGGTTTTTGCGCGCGCCGCCGGGAGGAGCAAGCGCGGTTGCGCCGGCCGCTCGACAGGAGATGCGAGCTGCCGACGGCGCGGCGACTAACCGCGAACCGCGCGGCGGGTAGGCCGCGCCGTAATCGTCTGGGTCGGTTCGCTCGAGCAGGCCGGCGGCGAGTACGTCACGCGCGAATCGGGCGGCACCGATTCGGTGAGCCAGACGTTGCCGCCGATCACCGAGCCGCGACCGACGACGGTCTGGCCACCGAGGATCGTCGCGCCCGCGTAGATCGTCACGTCGTCTTCGATCGTCGGATGGCGCTTGCTGCCGCGGATCAGCTCGCCGCACTGGTCGCGGGGAATCGAAAGCGCACCGAGGGTCACACCCTGGTAGATCTTGACGCCGTCGCCGATGACCGTGGTCGAACCGATGACGACGCCGGTGCCGTGGTCGATGAAGAAGCTGCGGCCGATCTTCGCGCCCGGATGGATGTCGATGCCGGTCTGCGTGTGCGCGTATTCGGAGATGATGCGCGGGATGAGCGGCGTCTGCCGCACGAAGAACTCGCGCGCCACGCGGTAGCAGGTGATCGCTTCGATGGCCGGATAGCTGAAGACGATCTCCTCGAGGCTTTCGGCCGCCGGGTCGCCGTCGTAAGCCGCCTGCAGATCTTCGTGAAGCTCGGCGCGGACACGCGGGATCGCCGCCAGCACTTCGAGCACGACGCGCTCGCTCCAGCGCACGTCCTCGTCCTCCGGCGAGCCGCCGCGGCGACGCCGGTAGACGACCGCACGCGAGATCTGCTCGACGAGGATTTCGTAGGATTCGTAGACCTGCTCGGCGATGTAGTGCGCGAGGTTCTGCTCGTTCAGGTCGCGCGTGGTGTAGAAACCCATGTAGATCACGTGCTTCAGGTGCTCGACGGCGTCGACGACCTTGCGCTGGTTGGGCAGCGCCGCGCTCTCGAGGCTGTCGATGCCGCGACCGCCGCGGTAGCTGTCGGCGACGGACTGCACGATGCGCTCGAGCTCGGCGTGACCGTTGGTGCGGATCTTGTCCATCGCTGTTCCTGCGCTGTTCCTGTTGCATCGAGGCGCAAGGCGCCTCGTCTCGTCTCATTCTGTCGCGAAATCGCTGCGGCCCGTGCGGCGCGTCGGGCGCCGATGCAGTCCGGTAGTATAGGAAGATCCCTGCCCGTTCGATAGCGCAATCTGCCGCCGGTGGGTGGGGGCGCGGGGAGGATCCAGAGGCCGCAGGAACAACGTTTTTCGGCGCTTGCCGGCTCCCCCGTAACCCCGATCACTCGTCGGGGCAGCCCGGGCGACGACCGCGGCTGTTCAGCTCTTTGCGAGCGAGGACATCAGCGATCCGCAGACCACGAGGGCCGCTCCGATGATGCCGGTCACGGTCACCGCTTCGGGCGCGAACAGCGACGGCGCAAGCAGCGACGCCGCATGAACCGCCGCCAGGGTGCCGAGCGGCACCGACGCCAGCAGGGCGCTCAGGCGGCTCGCCTCGACGTGCGCCAGCGCTTCGGAGAAGCTCGCGTACGACAACACCATGTTGGCGCAGCAGAACACCAGGGCGGCAGACTGGACGCCGTTCATCGAAAACAGCAGTCGCGGAGTGGCAAGAGGCAGGAAGAGGAGAGCACCGGCAGCGTAGAGCAGCACCATGATCTGCGGCGCACCGAGACGCTGGAGAAGCTGCTTCTGCGCAAGCCCGTACGCGGCCCAGGTGACCGCCCCGGCGACGATGAATGCAAGTCCTGCATAGTAGCGGTCGAGGCCGGCCGTCATGCTGGCGATCTGCTCGCGCGAAAACAGCGCCATCCCCGCGACGAGAACGCCGAGCCCGGTCCACTGCGTGGCCGAGAAGCTCTCGCCGAACACGAACAGTCCGCCGAGCGTGAACAGCATCGGCGCGATCTGGATGACGACCTGCGCGGTTCCCGCGTTCGTGTAGTGCAGGCCCAGCGAATAAAAACCGTAGTTTCCCGCAAGCCCGAACGCCGCGACGGCGAGCAGCCACCAGTCGTGGCGCATCAACTTTCCGACGGGAGGCATGCTGCCGCGCGAGCGCAGCACGCTGGTGAGCACGACGGTCGCGACGACGAAACGGACCCACGTCAGCGTCATCGCATCGAGCGCCGTCAGCGCGATCTTGAGTCCGATGGGCAGGATGGACCACAGCGACACGGTGGTCGCCGCGAGGGCGAGGCCGTAGCCGGTGCGCCCCGAAGGCCGGTGCAAGGTGCGCGCCTCGCGGACGGCCTGGCCGGCGGCGCGGCCGTTCGTGGTCATTCGCCGAGCGGGTCGCGCCGCGCCAGGGCTGCGAGCGCCTCTGCTTCGATCCGGTAGGGAGTCCATCCCGTGACGGGCGCTGCTCCGAGAGAGCGGTAGAAACGGATCGCCCTTTCGTTCCAGTCGAGCACCGACCATTCGAGGCGGCCGCAGCCGCGCTCGACGGTGATTGCCGCGAGCGCGGTGAGCAGCGAACGGCCGACCCCGGAGCCGCGCTCTTTTTCGAGCACGAACAGGTCTTCGAGAAACAGCCCCGGCCTGGTCAGGAAGGTGCTGTACGTCGTGAAGAACAGTGCATAGCCGCCTGGCCGCCCGTCCTTCTCGGCCACCAGCAGCTCGCAGCTCGGCGATGCGCCGAACAGATGCTCCTCGAGAGCGCGCGCGCTGCCGGTGAACTGGTGTTCCAGCTTCTCGAACACGGCCAGGGCGTGGATGCAGTCGAATACGAAAGCGACGTCGTCCCTGCGACCGGCCCTTACCGCGATCATCGGGCCGGCGCGGCAGGCAACGCAGGCTCGGGCGCCGTCTGGACTGCGCCTGCCGGAATCGGCTGGGCGTCGGCAACGACGCGGAAGCGCAGGCCGTCGTAGCCGTCGGGCTCCACTGCGATGCGCAGCTTGCCGACCTCGATCGTCGGCTCGGTAGTCGGGAATTCCAGCGTGCTCTCGAACGTCGGGGCGTCGGTGCTGTCGCGCATGTACTCGCGGTAGTCGAACGTCATGTGCTCGCCGCGCGCGGTCTCCCTCGTGCCGGTGAACACGAGGTCGAAGCTCAAGTAGCCCGGGCCCATGTGGACGAATTTTTCGACGGTCTCGAACGAGAACAGCGGCGCCTGGGAGTCCAGCGCGACGTCGGGCGCAAGCTCGACGACCGGCACGCGGCCGAGCGTGGTGCCGGGATTGAGTTGGTCGCGCCACGCGACGTAGCCGCCCTTTCTCAGGCGTCCGGAGGGATCGACGAGAAGGTAGACCTGGGTGGAAGCGTCGGAAGGAACCGCCACTGCGAAATACTGCCCGTCGGGAAACGTCGCTCCGGCGACAACGTCGAACACGCTGCCCATCGCGCCGCGCACCGACGACAGCGGCGCGTCCTGGCAAAGTTCGAGGCGACCGCGATGGATCAGGCGGCTCTTGCAGACCTGCCCGAAGTCGCGCAGCGCCGTGGCCTT
>DASXOZ010000081.1 GCA_036493895.1 Candidatus Binatia bacterium
CGCAACCAGCGGGGCAAGAGCGCACAGGCTCACCGCGGGATCCTCAGCTTGCGCTCGATCGCACCGAGGCCGGCGTCGGCGGCCAGCGCGAGCAGGGCCGCCGGTACGGCGCCCGCGAGAATGGTTTTGTCGTCGAGCATCGCCACTCCGCGGAATATCAGCACGCCGAGGCCTCCGGCCCCGATCGCCGCGGCGATGGTCGCCAGGCCGATGCCGATCACGATCGCCAGACGGATTCCAGCGAGGATCACGCCGGCGGCAAGCGGAAGCTCGACGCGGACGAGCAGCTCGCGATCGGTCATTCCCATTCCGCGGCCGGCCTCGCGTATCGCGGGGTCCACGCCGTCGATTCCGGCAACGGTGTTGCGAAGAACCGGGAGCAGCGAATACAGCGTCAGCGCCACCAGTGCCGTGCGCATGCCGATGCCGCCGATCCACGGCAGCGGGATCAGCAGCCCGAAAAGAGCGAGGCTCGGAATCGTCTGCACGACCGAGACGCTGCCGAGCACGAGGCTCTTCCAGCGCGGCCGGCGCGTCAGCACGATTCCGAGGGGAATCGCGACGACGCACGCCACGCCGACCGAGATGGCGACGAGAAGGATGTGACGCAGCGTCGCGGCGAGGATCTCGGCGGCCATCTCCGTCCTGTCAGGGTGTGGCCGCACGGCCGGCATCGGCGTCGGTGCCTGCACCGGCGCTGCGCACGCCCCATTCGCTTGCGGCAATGAAAGCACGGGCTTCGTCGTGCGTGCTGGCCGCAAGATCGGCGACGCTGCCATCGGCGACGAGCCGGCCCTCGACGACGAGCGCGACGCGGTCGGCGACCCTCGCGGCTTCCGCCAGGTCATGAGTGACGAACACCGCCGTCTTGCCGAGACGAACGGAAAGCTCACGGAACTCCTGCTGCAGCTCGCGGCGAGTAATCGGGTCGAGGGCAGCGAAAGGCTCATCGAGAAGCAGCAGCGGCGGATCGGCCGCCAGCGCCCTGGCGACACCGACTCTCTGGCGCTGCCCGCCGGAGAGCTGGTGCGGAAACCGGCCTGCGTAGGTGTCGGGTTCCAGGCCGACCATCGCCAGCAGCTCGTGGGTGCGCTCGCGAATCCTGGCGGGCGACCAGCCCTCGAGCTCGGGAACCGTCGCGACGTTGCGTGCGACGTCGAGGTGGGGAAACAGCCCGACCTCCTGGATCACGTAACCGCAGCGACGGCGAAGCGCGATCGGATCCTGGTCGGTGGTCGCGACGCCGCCCACGCGTACAGAGCCGGACGTCGGCAGCAAGAGCGCGTTGACGAGCCGCAGCGCCGTCGTCTTTCCGGAGCCACTGCGACCGATCAGCGCAAGCGTCTGGCCGGCCGGTACCGACAGCGAGAAGTCGTCGAGGATGTGGCGGCCGTCGGGGAGCGCGAACACGGTGCGATCGAACTCGACGAAGCCGTTCACCGGGCGTGCTCTCCGAATCCCGGCGCTCGCGCATCGACGTCCAGGCGCAGGGGCCGCCCGGCGGATCCGACCAGAGGAGCGACGTCGTTGGTCCCTTCGGGGCAGGCCAGCGCGGCCAGCACCAGCGCCTGGCTGCGACCGACGCCCGCCTCGAACATTCCGCCGATGTACGGCTCGATGCCGAGCGTCCTGGCGCGTGCGATGCAGTCGATCGCCTCGAGCACGCCTCCGAGGCGCGGCGCTTTGATATTGACGGCAAGGGGTCGCGGCACGAGATGCTCGAGCGCCTCGGCGCTGATGACGGGACTGTCGGCGGCAAAACGCGCGCGCAGCGACGCAGACCAGCGCTCGCGCGGCAACGGTGGATCCTCGATGCGGCAGCCGGGAACCAGCGCGCATGCGCGCTCGGCGTCCTCGACGCTGCCCGCATCCTTGCAATCGAGCACCGCGACGCGCCCGAGTGCGGCGAGGTCCTTCAGCACCGAGTCCGGCCACGCAGGGTCGAGATCGATCTTCACCTCGAGAGGACCGGCAAAGCCCTCGGTGATTTCGCGAACCGGGTCCTGCATCCTTGCGAACGATAGCACATAACGCACCGGGCGCGGGTCCACTGCTGTCAGTCGAAACAGGTTGGTGTGCTGCTGGCGCAGCGCAAGATCGATCGCTGCCGCTTCGATGGCTGCGCGATCATACGCAGGCAGATCGCCTGCCAGCCCGCTCCACTGTCCAACGGTCGTTTCGGGACGGATCGGAAGCTTCTGGACAGCCTCCGCGAAGCGCGAATGATCCGCGTCACTCCAGCCGACGTGCTCGCCCAGTCCCCGTTCACCGTCGCCTCCGACGATGATCGTTGCCGAAGGCCTCTCGCCGCCCGGATACGACGGCATCGGCACGGTCCGGATGCAGACCGTCAGCCAGTGGATCGCCAGGGGAAGTGCTTCGATCTTCGCACGCAGAGGGCTCGGAGCCTCAGCCAAGACTCCCTCCCTGACGGCCGGCGGAGCGAAGGCACCCGGCCGGATCAATCATGGGCGCAGCGGAAACCTGCGAAGATCTGGCGGCGCTGGGGCAGGTCCCAGTTCCGGAATGTGTTGCGGATCGCAATCGATGCCGTGGCCCACGAGCCGCCGCGCAGCACTTTGTGCGCGCTGCCGAAATGAACCTGCGAGTATTCGGGGTACGGGAAGGCGCGGAACCCGGGATACGGCAGGAAATCGCTTGCCGTCCATTCCCAGACGTCGCCGAGCATCTGCCCGCAGCCGTAGTAACTGCGACCTTGCGGATACGCACCGACGGCAGCCGGCGCGAACGTGCGCTGGTCGAGGTTGGCGCGGTGGGGCGACGGTTCGCTGTCGCCCCAGGGATAGAGTCGCGCGACGCCGCGCTCGAGGTCCCAGGCGGCCGCCTTTTCCCATTCGGCCTCGCTCGGCAGCCTTCTCCCGAGCCAGCGCGCGCACGCGACCGCCTCGTACCAGCAGACGTGAACCACGGGACGATCCGCGACGAGCGGCGCCCTGCGGCCGAAGGCAAGCTCGCTCCAATTCCCGTCGCCCTCGCGTCTCCATCCGGCGGGATGATTCGCGCCCGATTCACGCAGCCACTGCCATCCTTCGGTCGTCCACATTTCGCGACGCCTGTAACCGCCGTCTTCGACGAAGCGTGCGAACACCTCGTTGGTCACCGGGTGCGCGTCGATCCAGAACGACGGCAGGTCGACGATGTGGCAGGGCCTCTCGTTGTCGTAGGCCGCGCTGCGATCGTCGCTTCCCATCGTGAACGGGCCGGCCGCGATGAGCACTTCTTCGCCGCTGCCGGCGGCGCAGGCCGGTGGCTGAGTCTCGATGCGCCGCGACGGCTCGTACTGAGGGAAATTCGTCAGCTGGATCCCCTGCAGGATCGTCTCGCCATGCTGCGCCTCGTGCTGGGCGATCATCGAAAAAACGTAGCCGTCGCGCAGCAACGGGTCTTCGGAAGTCAGCGGCGCCGAATCGAGCAGTGCCAGCGTCGCGTCGCGTGCAGCCTCGAGGTCGGACAGGCATTGTGCGCCACTCGAAAGCGCCAGCGAGCCGCGAACACGGCGAGGATGTCGGATCGGATCGTAGATGCCGGCGTCGTACGCCGGCACGTCGGCGGTACCGCGGCGCGACGCCGTCCGGTACACCCATTCCTGCTCGTAGCTCGCGATGTGGCCGAGGTCCCAGACGACGGGGCTCAGGATCGGCGAATGCTGCGACGTAAGGCCGGCCGGCGTCAGAGGCGCGACGATCTCGAGAGTCCGTTCGCGTTGTTCCTGCAGCTCTGTCCGCAGTCGCTCGCGAAGGCGCGCCGGCCGGTCCGCATGGGCACGGTAGCGCAGCAGCAGCAGCGCAAACAGGCAGTCGGGGTCGGTGAAAGTTTCGACGTGCCCGAACCCGTGTCGCATCGCATCGGCGATCATCTGCTCGGTACGGAACTTGCGGCTGATCTCGACGAGCACTTCCTCGCCGGCCTCGATGCGGAACTGCCTTTTCCATCGGGGCAACGTGACGACGACCGGCCGCAGCGCGCGCGCGAAAATGTCGATGCGCGATTTTTCCTCGTTCCAGCGCGCGACGTGCTCGAGCGATGCAACGTCGACTTCGGTGCCGAGCTCCCGGTTCATGCGCGAGAACAGGTTGAGCGTGAACGCTGCGCTCCATCCGTCGGCGTCGTTGTAGGCCGCCTCGAGGACGCGGGTGTCCTTGACGAGGTCGATTCCGAGAAGCAGCTGGTCGCGGTCGGCGAGGTTGGCCGTGAGCATCGTGAAAAATTCGCCGAGCTCATCGGGATTCAGATTGCCGATGCTGCTGCCGAGAAAGAGCAGCGTCACCGGAGAGAAGCGGCGAAGCCGCGGAAGCGCCTGCTCGTAGGAGCCGGCAAGCGGCGTGACGGCCAGGGCCGGAAATTCTGCTCGAAGCGCCTCGCAGGTCGCGGCCAGCATCGTGCGGCTGATGTCGATCGGCACGTAGCGGGCCACCGGCCGCGGATGCGGCCCGGCGGTCCAGGCATCGAGCAGATGACGCGTCTTGGTGGCGCTGCCGGCACCGAGCTCGACGAGCGTCGTTGCGCCGCACACCGCGCGGATGCGCTGCGCCTCGCGTGCGAGGATCCCCGCTTCGGTGCGAGTGGGGTAGTACTCGCGCTGCTCGGTGATGTGCTCGAAGATCTCGCTGCCGCGGTGATCGTAAAGGTAGCGGCAGCTCAGCCAGCGTGGACGATCGCCGAGGCCGCGGATTACCGATCTGGCGAACGCTTCGCGCACCAGATCCGCCTGCGAGGCGGCGACGCGGCCGACACGGTGGGCGCTCTGCAACGGCCCCGACATCGCGGGCCGCTCTATGGCGGCTTGTGGATGCAGTCAATTCCTTCGGCCTCCCACCCGAGGCGGCGCCCCTCGTGTTGTATCCTTTCGAGCGAGCACGGTTGCGTGGCCTGGCCGCATTGCGTGGGCGGCGCGCCTTGCCGACAATCAAGTCGGTTGCATCGGCAACGCCCGTCGTGGCGCGTACTTGCGCAGCGGGCGGAGCCCGGCGCACGACGGGGAAAACCAGCGGTGGCATACGCGACGACGGTGGGTGGTACGCGCTGGGTCTTTCGCGACCTGAAGGACCTGCTCGCGAAAGCCTCGCCCGATCGCTCCGGCGATCACCTTGCCGGTATTGCCGCCGCGTCGGCGACCGAGCGGTTCGCGGCCCAGTCCGCGCTCGCCGACCTGCCGCTCAAGGAGTTCCTCGAATACGAGCTGGTGCCTTACGAAGAGGACGAGGTCACACGCCTCATCGTGGACACGCACGACGCTGCTGCGTTTGCGCCGGTTGCATCGCTGACCGTCGGTGAGCTTCGCGAGTGGCTGCTCGGCGACCAGGTCGACTCGCAAAGCCTGACCGCGGTTGCGCCTGGACTGACGCCGGAGATGGTTGCCGCGGTTTCCAAGCTGATGCGCCTGCAGGACCTCGCGGTGGTGTCGGCGCGCTGCGAAGTCGTCACGCGTTTCCGCGGCACGATCGGGCTTCGCGCCCGGCTCGCTACGCGTCTTCAGCCGAATCATCCGACCGACGACAGCCGCGGCATCGCTGCGGCAATCGTCGACGGTCTGCTGCTCGGCGCAGGCGACGCGGTGATCGGCGTGAACCCCGCAGGAGACGGTGTCGCCAACTACGTGCGCATCGTCACGCTCCTCGACGACATTCGCACCAGGCTCGGCCTTCCGGGCCAGGGCTGCTGCCTCGGCCACGTGACGACTGCGATCGAAGCGATCGAGCGGGGCGCGCCGGTAGACCTGGTTTTCCAGTCGATTGCCGGCTCGCAGAAGGCCAACGCCGGCTTCGGCGTCACGCTGGCGCTGCTGCGCGAAGCGCAGGCCGCTGCGCTGTCGCTCCGGCGCGGCACCGTCGGGGACAACGTGATGTATTTTGAAACCGGACAGGGCGCGGCGCTTTCGGCCGAAGCCCACCACGGCGTCGACCAGCAGACGATGGAAGCGCGCGCTTACGCAGTGGCTCGTGCGTTCCGCCCCCTGCTGCTGAACACCGTCGTCGGATTCATCGGCCCCGAGTACCTCTACGATGGAAAGCAGATCCAGCGCGCGGGCCTCGAGGATCATTTCTGCGGCAAGCTGCTCGGCGTGCCGATGGGCGTCGACGTCTGCTACACGAACCACGCCGAGGCGGACCAGGACGACATGGATTCGCTGCTCGCAATGCTCGTGCTGGCCGGCGTCAACTTCGTCATCACCGTTCCCGGCGCCGACGACGTCATGCTGAACTACCAGAGCCTGTCCCACCACGACGTGCTCGCGGTGCGCGCGCTCACCGGAAGGCGCTGCGCACCCGAATTCGAGGCATGGCTCGCGAGCATGGGGTTGGCCGACGACCGTGGCAGGCTGCTCGCGAATCCCGACCGTCGCGCGCTCGAGGGCGCGCTGGCGGCAATCGAGAGTGCGCCGTGACCCGGTTGCCGAGCGTGATTCCCGCGGCGATCTCGCGCGAGGTGCTCGGCCGCCACACCGCGGCGCGCGTGGCACTCGGGCGCGCCGGAGCGAGCCTGCCGACGCGCGCCCACCTTGCATTCGTCGGTGACCACGCGCGCGCACGCGACGCCGTGTGGACCGCCGTCGATTTCGATGCGCTGGCCGCTGCGCTCGGCGCCCGCTCCCTGGTGACCGTGCGCCTGCACAGCCGCGCGCCCGACCGCGCCACCTACCTTCGAAGGCCCGACCTGGGACGGCTTCTCGACGATGCGTCCCTTTCGCGCCTTGCGTCGCTCGCGGAGGCCGGCGGCAACCGCATCGCAATCGTCATCGCCGACGGGCTCTCGGCAGAGGCCGTGCAGACCAACGCCGTGGCCGTCGTCGAACCTCTCGTCGCTGCGCTCGAGGCGCAAGGATCTCGCGTCGCTTGCGTGGCTCTCGTCGAGCAGGGACGCGTCGCGGTGGGCGATCCCGTCGGCGAAGCGCTCGGCGCTGACCTCGTCGTCGTGCTGATCGGCGAGCGACCGGGCCTGTCGGCCGCCGACTCCCTCGGCTGTTACGTGACGTGGGCGCCGCGGCCCGGCACGCCGGATTCGCGGCGCAACTGCATCTCGAACATCCGATGCGGCGGCCTGATTCCTGCCGATGCAGCGGCGCGAATCGCATGGCTCGTCGGCGAGGCGACGAAAAGACGCCTTACCGGCGTCGCGCTGAAGCAGGAAGAAGTCCCCGTTTCTCGTTGAGCGTAGCGCAGGCGGCTGCCCCGCCGGGTGCGACGCTGCTGCGCCGTCACAGTGGTTTCCGCGCCGCCGCGGGGGCAGGGGGTCTCGACGCGACTGCAATATGCTGACTGGATGGACATCGACGTGATGAGGCGCAGTGGTGTCCGACCTGACCAATCTTCCGACCTGCAACGAGAACGGCGACGTCCACGTCGTCGTCGAGGCGCCGCGCGGATCGCTCGTCAAGCTGAAGTTCGAGCCGCTCCTGAGGACATGGGTGTTCCAGCGCGCATTGCCGCTCGGGGTCGCGTATCCGTACGACTGGGGCTTCATCCCGAGCACGACGGCTGCGGACGGAGATCCGCTCGACGCGATGGTGCTGAGCGACGTTGCGACCTGGCCGGGCGTCGTCATCGAAACTTCGCCGATCGGTGCGGTCTCGATGGTCCAGCGCGACGGCAAGGGCGAGGCGGAGATACGCAACGACAGGATCATCCTGGTTCCGCGGCGTGACCGCCGTTACGAGGACGTCCGTGACATTTCGAAACGAATGCGCGAGGAGCTCGAACAGTTCTTCGTCACCGCGATCGAAATGACGGGCAAGAGCGTGAAAATCGAAGGCTGGAAGAGCGCGAAAGCCGCCCAGCGCGCGATCCGCAAGGCGAGCGGCCGCTACGAGCGCGGTGCCGGCCGGCGTTGAGACGGCCGCGGACGATGCTCATTGCTGCGGCTGCCCGGCGCCCAGCACCGCTTCGAGCTCGAACACGTGGGGATCCTCGGCGCCGAGACGGCGCAGCGAATCGGCGAGCCGGCACACGTATTCGGCGTTCGGGCCGCTGTGGCCCCTGGCGGCGCGGATCTGCGCCGCAAGCTCGTCAAGAGGAGCCGGTCCCAGATAGTTCGGGTTGCGCGGGTCGGCCATGTAGATCAACCCCTGCACGCTCGAGTCGGGCGCGGTGAACAGGCGGGTGCGGACCCTGCGGTAGCCGCCCCGCTCGCGATGGTCGAGGTGCGCGAGCACGTCGTCGCGCTCATGGTCACGAAGCCGGAACGCGACGCCGCGGCAGACTGCGCCGATGCGACGCACCAGCGTGACCACACGGCCCGGCGCCCCCGGCTCTCCTCGATGATCCGTCGATCCCTGCCAGAAGCGGCGTTCCCAGCCATGGATGAAGCCCGGCAGCGCGACATCGTATGGAAACTCCTGCTTCCACAGGAGCGACCCGTAGCCGAAGATCCACGTCGATCCGGACACGGCTCGCGATGATATCAGCCAGCCGGGCGAAGGTCGCGCGCGATGCCTCAGGTTTTTTGCGACGCCGGCCTCGAACCGGAACGGACGCCGGTCGCAGGTCGGCGTCTCGGCTACATCCCCGGCCGCAGGCACGAGTGGATGCTCGCCGCGCCGCCGGTGCGCCCAGCCAGCGTCAGGATCGCCTCTTCGGCTTTCTCGAGCGGGAAATCGTGCGTGTGCATCTTCGCGAGCGGCACCGTGCCGGATTCGATCAGCCGGATGGCCGAACGATACGCGGCGCTGGTCACGCCGAGCACGCCGCGGATCTGGATCTCTTTTACGACGATGAGGTCGCTGATGAAGTCGGGCACGCTCTTGAAGCCCTTGACGCCGGCGAGGACGATGCGCCCGCCGGGACGCACGTAGTGCAGCGACTCGGCGACCGGCTCGGTCGCGTTCGCCGAGACCTCGACGACGACATCGGCTCCGCGCCCGCCGGTGAGCTCCTTGACGCGCGTGCGCACGTCCTCGTTCTCGACGTCGATCGTCGCATCGGCGCCAAACTCGCGCGCGAGTGCCATCTTGGCCCCGTCGCGCGCAAGACCGGTGACGATGATCTTTGCGGCGCCAGCCGCGCGGCATGCAATGACGCTCGCGAGGCCGCGCTGTCCCGGCCCGAGGATCAGCACCGTATCGCCGGGCCCCACTTCCCCGGCCTCGACGGCCCAGCGAAAGCCGGCGCCGAGAGGATTGAACATCACCGCGAGCTCGGCCGGAATCGATCGGTCGATCTTGTGCAGCAGCGTGTTCGGATCCAGGTACATGTAGTCGGCGTACGCGCCCCACAGGCCCGGAGGATGCGACAACGGTACGTAGGCGTACCCGAACATCGTGCCGCGGCCGCGGCAGAGCTGGTAGTCGCCGGCGACGCAATCGCGGCAGTTCCCGCAGCGAATCAATGTTTCGACAGCGACACGGTCGCCGGCGTCGACTCCCCAGCGCCTGGCCGCGCGGTCGCCGATGCGCTCGATGATCCCGAGAGGCTCGTGGCCGGGCACCAGAGGCATGCGCACCGGCAGCAATCCGTCGTATTGCTCGACATCACTACCGCAGATCCCGCACGCTTCCACGCGAAGGATCGCGCTGTCGGCGTCGATGTCGGGAACCTCGATGTCGCGCATCTCGAGGGCGCGTGGCCCGGTCTGCACGACCGCGCGCGAATTCACGACGCGATCTCCATCAGTCTTTTCGACTGCCGGCGGATCCAGGTGGATCGGAGATCAGCAGTGTTCCCTGCGCGACGCAGACGAGCTTTGCTCCGTTGCTCACGTCGACGCGCACCACGGCCGAGCGTCGTCCGCAGGAGAGCACTCGCGATTCCGCAACGAGCGTGCCGCTCTTGACCGCTGCGAGGTAGTTGATCTTGAACTCGGTGGTCGCTGCCCATTGGCCCGGCTTCATCAACGGATAGAGCACGCAACCGAGCGCATGGTCGACGAGGCCGGCCATCACGCCGCCGTGGATCGCGCCCATGATCGTCAGCAGCTCTTCGCGAATCGGCATGCTCGCGCGCAGGAAGCCGGGGGTGATCTCGTCGATGGTGACGCCGAGATAGCCGGGGAGCCCGCCGATCTTGTCGCTGGCGGCGACCATCGCGCTGGCGATCTTCGGGTTGAATTCGGGAAACTCTGGGGCGGCGCTGCTCACGGACGTTGCTCCTGCGGGCCGGTTGCCCGCGTTTTGCGCCGTCCGTGAGGCAGAGTCGAGGGGCGCCGTCAGCCCGGCATCGAATCCTCGAGCCTCACGATCTTGCCGTCGCGGATCCAGGCTCTCTCCTCGCCCGTCACTCGCAGGTCCGGCTCGCCCTTCTTCCGGTACGTCACTGCCCACGCGACGAAGACGGCGCCGTCGCGAATTTCGGGGCCGGACAGGGGCTCGAGCAGTCTCTCGTCGTAGAGCCGGTCGAAGGAGTTCACCGATTCGATGAGGTGATCGACGATCTGGTCGCGACCGCTCCAGGTGCCGCCGAACGGAGGGCCGGCTGCCACTTCATAGACGGCGTCGTCGGAAAAAGACTCGCGAACGGGCTTCCAGTCATCGCTGACGAAGGCCGCTTCGAATGCCGCGGCGTAGCGGGCGAAAGCTTCGATGTCGTTCATGGACGCACCTCGGCAGCAGGAACTGTGGATATGGTGGGCCGGCCGTCGAAACCTGCAACTGCCGCGCGCGGGCATGGCGCAGGTCTCGCGTACGGCGCGGCGCAGGTGCCGCGCTCGGACGCGGCGCAGCGCCAGGCCCGGAGGCGGCGCGGTGCGGCCGGCCTCGAAGGCGCGCCGGGCCCTGCGAAGCCGACGAAGCGCTTTCGGGCCCACCCCAAAGGGGGGCTTGTCCGTACGCCGAAAGAGCGGGGAAAACAGCGCGAATAGACCTTGCCGCGCCCCGTCGAAGAAATATTGACTTTTCTGTATGGTATGGAAATGGTCGCCTCATGCACATCACAGCCCAGGAAGAGTACGGACTTCGCTGCCTCCTGCGGGTGGCCATGCACGAGTCCGGCGAGCCGATGCGAACCCAGGAGGTCGCCGCCGCCGAGGGGCTCAGCCTCGAGTACGCCGCCAAGCTGATGCGGACGCTCAAGAACCAGGGTTTCGTCGAGAGCACCCGCGGCGCCGCCGGCGGCTACCACCTGGCGCGGCCGGCGTCCGAAATCAGCGTCTGGCAGGTGCTCGAAGAGCTCGGCGGTCCTCTTTACGAGGAAAAGTTCTGCGACGCCCACACCGGCTCCCAGCGAAGCTGCATGCATTCGACGGATTGCTCGATCCGCGCACTGTGGCGCAACGTCAACGGCATCCTGAAGACGGCGCTGTCGGCGATCTCGCTGACTGACCTTTCGCGCAACGAAGGAATGCTGCACGCGTGGCTCGCGCGCGACACGTCGGCGCCGCGCGCCGCGTCGCTGGCGGGCGCTGCGTCCCTGTCCGCCCCGGAGCCTGCGCGATGAGCGGCGGCCAGGACGCAAGAGACTTCGTCTCCGAGCGGGGCGACTACAAGTACGGCTTCGTCACCGACATCGAGAGTGACATCGTCGCGCCCGGCCTCAGCGAGGACCTGATCCGCCTGCTGTCGAAGAAGAAAGGCGAGCCCGACTTCATGCTCGACTGGCGCCTGAAGGCGTACCGGTCGTGGATGAAAATGGCACGCAGCGAGGGCGAGCCGAAGTGGCCCCACCTCAAGATCGCGCCGGTCGACTACCAGGCGATCAGCTACTACGCGGCCCCCAAGGCGAAGCCGTCGCTCCAGAGCATGGACGAGGTCGATCCCGCGCTTCGCGACACCTTCAACAAGCTCGGCATTCCGCTCGACGAGCAGATGCTGCTCGCCGGCGTGGCCGTCGATGCGGTGTTCGACAGCGTCTCGGTTGCGACGACGTTCAAGGCGAAGCTGGCCGAGGCGGGAGTGATCTTCTGCTCCTTCAGCGAGGCCGTGCAGAACCACCCCGACCTCATTCGCAAGTATCTCGGAACGGTGGTGCCGATCACCGACAACTTCTATGCGGCGCTCAACTCGGCCGTCTTCACCGACGGCAGCTTCTGCTACATCCCGCCGGGCGTGCGCTGCCCGATGGAGCTGTCGACGTACTTCCGCATCAACGCGCAGAACACCGGACAGTTCGAAAGGACGCTGATCGTCGCCGACGAGGGTTCGTACGTGAGCTACCTCGAAGGTTGCACGGCGCCCAAGCGCGACGAGAACCAGCTCCACGCTGCGGTCGTCGAGCTGGTTGCGCACGAGCGCGCCCAGATCAAGTACTCGACGGTCCAGAACTGGTATCCGGGCGACAAGGAAGGCCGCGGCGGCATCTACAACTTCGTGACCAAGCGCGGCAAGTGCGCCGGCGCCCATTCGAAGATCTCCTGGACCCAGGTCGAGACCGGATCGGCGATCACGTGGAAGTACCCGAGCTGCATCCTCCAGGGCGACCATTCGGTCGGCGAGTTCTATTCGGTGGCTGTGACCAACAACCACCAGCAGGCCGACACCGGCACCAAGATGCTGCACATCGGCAAGAACACGCGCAGCACCATCGTGTCCAAGGGCATCGCGGCGGGCCACGGCCAGCAGAGCTATCGCGGCCTGGTGCAGGTGGCGCCCGGCGCCGACGGGGCTCGCAATTATTCGCAGTGCGATTCGCTGCTGATCGGCGACCGCTGCGGCTGCCACACGTTCCCGTACATCGACGTGAGAAACCGCACGGCGCAGGTCGAGCACGAAGCCTCGACCTCGAAGATCGGTGAGGACCAGCTCTTCTACTGCCAGCAGCGCGGCCTCTCGGCCGAGGACGCCGTCTCGCTGATCGTCAACGGCTTCTGCAAGCAGGTGTTTCGCGAGCTGCCGATGGAGTTCGCCGTCGAGGCCCAGAAGCTGCTCGGCGTTACCCTCGAAGGGGCGGTCGGATGAGCGAAGCTGCGATGCTTTCCATCCGCGACCTTCACGCCGAGATCGACGGCAAGCCGATCCTGCGCGGGCTCAGCCTCGAGGTGGGCGCCGGCGAAGTGCACGCGATCATGGGGCCGAACGGCTCGGGCAAGAGCACGCTTGCGCAGATCCTGGCCGGCCGCGACCTTTACCGCGTCACCGCGGGCGAGGTGCTCTACCAGGGGCGCGACCTGCTCGCGATGCCGGCCGACGAGAGGGCTCGCGAGGGAGTGTTCCTTTCGTTCCAGTATCCGGTCGAGCTGCCGGGCATCGCGAATTCGTACTTTCTCAAGGCCGCGCTCAACGCGCAGCGCCGCCACCGCGGCCTGTCCGAGATGGACGCCGTCGACTTCCTGCAGGCCGCGCGCGCGAAGATGAAGATCGTAGGGCTGAGCGAAGAGCTGCTGCACCGCTCCGTCAACGAAGGCTTTTCGGGCGGCGAGAAGAAGCGCAACGAAATTTTCCAGATGGCGATGCTCGAGCCGCGCCTGGCGATCCTCGACGAGACCGACTCGGGTCTCGACGTGGACGCGTTGCGCACCGTCGCCGATGGAGTCAACAGCGTGCGCTCGCCCGAGCGATCCATGCTGCTGATCACGCACTACCAGCGCCTGCTCGACTACGTGAAGCCCGACTTCACGCACGTGCTGGCCGGCGGACGGATCGTGCGCTCCGGTGGCCCCGGCCTCGCGCTCGAGGTCGAGGAGCGCGGCTACACGTGGATCGAGGAGCAGGCAGCGCCTGCGGCGTGACGGAAAAGGACGAGACCATGGCGACGGCCGATCCGAAAGCAGCATTCACCGGCGATTTCGAGCGCCTGCGTGAAGGTCTGCCCGGCCGCGGCGCCGCGTGGCTCGACGCGCTGAGGCGTGACGCGATCAGCGCCTTCGCGCTCGCCGGCTTTCCCGGAGTTCGCGACGAGGACTGGAAGTACACGAACATCCTTCCGGCGCTGAAGGACCGGCTGGAACCCGTGCTCGATTCCGAGGCCGCCGCCGTCGATGACAGTCGGCTGAGGCCGCTCGTTTCGCAGGCTTCGGGCATCACCGCCGACGCTCCCCTCGTCGTTTTCGTCGACGGGCACTTTCGCGCTTCGCTGTCGCGGCCCGGTGGCAGCGTCGCCGGCGCTTCGGTGCGACTGTCGAGTCTTCGCGAGCGCCTGGCGACCGATCCTCAGCAACTGGAGCCGTGGCTCGGACGCTACCTGCCGGTTGCGGCCCACGGATTTGCCGCTCTCAACACCGCCTTTCTCGACGACGGTGCGGTCATCGAGATTGCCGAAGGAGCGATCAATGAACAGCCGCTCCACGTCGTCTACCTTGCGACGCGGCGCGAGCGGCCTTTCGTCGCGTATCCGCGCAACGTCGTCATCGCCGGGCCCCGCAGCTCGGCACTGGTGGTCGAGCATTACATTGGCGAGGACGGCGCGCGGTGCCTGACCAACGCCGCGAGCGAAGTCGTGCTCCGCTCCGGGGCCGTGCTCGGTCACGTTCGCATCCAGGACGAAGCGAAGTCTTCGTTCCACGTCGCGCGCGTCGAGGTGGAACAGGGACCCGGCAGCAATTTCGTATCGCACGCCTTCGGGTTCGGCGCGGCATTGTCGCGAACCGAGCTCACCGTGCGCCTGGCGGGTGAGCAGGCCGAATGCCGGATGTCGGGACTGTATGCGATGGACGGCTCGCGCCACGTCGACCACCACGTGACGATCGACCACTGCGCGCCGCACACGCGCAGCGACCAGCTCTTCAAGGGCATCCTCGACGACAAATCGCGCGGCGTGTTCACCGGAAGAGTGCTCGTGCGTGCCGGCTCGCAGAAAATCAGGGCGATGCAGAAGAACCCGAGCATTCTGCTCGGCGAAGGCGCGGTGGCCGAAACGCGGCCCCAGCTCGAGATCTACGCCGACGACGTCGTGTGCAACCACGGAGCCACCGTCGGCCGCCTCGACGAGAGCGCGCTGTTCTACCTGCTGTCGCGCGGCATCGATCCGCGCGAAGCGCGCAGGCTGCTGGTCGCGGGCTTCGCCGCCGAGGTCGTGGAGTCGGTGGTGCCCGAAACGCTTCGCCACGCGCTGACGGCGATGGTTGGCGAGCGCATTCGTGCGCTCGGGACGGCCGCGAAGGGGCAGGCCGCATGACGACTGCGCTGCGTCAGCCCGGGCCGCGCGTGTCTCTCGACGTGGACGAGATCCGCGCCCAGTTCCCGATCCTCCGTGAAAAGATCTCGGGCAAGCCGCTCGTCTATCTCGACAACGCGGCCAGCACCCAGAAGCCGCGCGCCGTGCTCGATGCCGTCACGCGCTACTACGAGCACGACAACGCGAACGTGCACCGCGGCGTGCACACGCTGAGCGAGCGCGCCACGGTCGCTTACGAAGCGGCGCGCACCAAGCTCGCGCGCTTCATCGGTGCCAGCGATCCTTCGGAGATCGTCTGGGTGCGCGGGACCACCGAGGCACTGAACCTCGTCGCGTGGTCCTACGGGATGTCCGTGCTCGGAGCCGGCGACGAGGTGCTGCTGACCGGGCTCGAGCACCACTCGAACATCGTGCCGTGGCAGATGGTCTGCGAAAAGAGCGGTGCCAGGCTTCGCGTCGTGCCGGTGCTCGACAGCGGCGAGATCGACATGGCCGCGTTCGCGTCCCTGCTCGGCCCGCGCACGAAGATCGTCTCGGTGGCGCACGTCTCCAACGCGCTCGGCACGATCCTGCCTGTCGCGGAGATCTGCCGCCTCGCGCACGAGGCCGGCGCGAAAGTCGTCGTCGACGGAGCCCAGGCGGTCGCGCATGCTCCGGTCGATGTCGCCGCGCTCGGCTGCGATTTCTATGCGTTGTCCGGTCACAAGATGTACGCACCGATGGGAATCGGCGCGCTCTGGGCACGCCGGGAGCTGCTCGATGCGATGCCTCCGTGGCAGGGCGGCGGCGAAATGATCCTCGACGTGACGTTCGAGAAGACCACGTACAACGTCGCGCCGCACAAGTTCGAGGCGGGCACTCCGGACGTCGGCGGCGCGATCGGTCTCGGTGCCGCCGTGGACTGGATCGAGTCGGTGGGACGCGACCGCATTGCCGCCCACGAGAGCGTGCTGCTCGCGTACGCCGCCGAAGCGCTGATGTCGGTCCCGGAGCTGAGGATGATCGGCACCGCGCGCGCGAAGGCCGGCGTTCATTCCTTCGTGATCGGGGACATCCATCCGCACGACATCGGCACCATCCTCGACAGCGAAGGCATCGCGATTCGCACCGGCCATCACTGCGCGCAGCCGGTGATGCACCGGTTCGGCCTGGCGGCCACCGCGCGCGCATCGATCGCCGTCTACAACACGACGGAGGACATCGACTGCCTCGTCGATGGGCTCGCAAAAGTGCGGGAGCTGTTTCGCTGATGTCGGACCTTCGCGACCTTTACCAGGAGCTGATCCTGGACCACGGGCGCCGCCCGCGGAATTTCGGTCCGCTGCCGGGCGCGACGCACGATGCGATCGGGCACAACCCGCTGTGCGGCGACAGGATCACGCTGCACCTGAAGATGAACGGCGACCTCGTCGACGGCGTCAGCTTCGAGGGACAGGGCTGCGCGATCTCCCAGGCATCGGCATCGCTTCTGACCGAAGCCGTGCGCGGACGCCGCCTGCCGGAGGTGCTCGCGCTGTTTCGAAAGACGACGGCGCTGGTGACCGGACGCGACGACGACGTCGCGCGCGAGGACAGCGTCGAGCTCGGCAAGCTTGCGGTGTTCGAAGGGGTGCGCCAGTACCCGATGCGCGTCAAGTGCGCGACGCTGGCCTGGCACACGCTGCACAACGCGCTGGAAGGACACGCGACCGAGGTCGCGAAAACGGAATGACGATGGCAACTCCGATCCAGACCCCTGCCGCGGAAACCGTCCCTGCATCGCAGCCCGACGTGCCTGCAACGTCCCCTCAGGCGACCCCGCCGATGGCCACCACTGCGGCGCCGGCGTCCGGCCAGGTGGACGGCCACAAGCTCGAGCAGCTCGTGATCGATGCCCTGCACACGGTGTACGATCCGGAGATCCCGGTCGACATCTACGAGCTGGGCCTGATCTACAGCATCGACATCAGTCCTGAAGGAAAAGTCGGCGTCACGATGACGTTGACGACTCCCGCGTGCCCCGTCGCGGGCTCGATGCCGGGAACGGTCGAGAAAGTGCTGCGCATGATCGACGGAGTGACCGACGTCGTCGTCGACCTGGTCTGGGAGCCGACGTGGGGCCCGGCGATGATGACCGAGTCGGCGCGCCTGCAGCTCAACATGTACTGACAGGCGGCGAAGGAACCCCGATGTCGATCCTCCGGATGTTCGGCCATACCGCGCCTTCGAGCTCGTCTGCCGATACCCAGACCGTGCGCAAGATCGTCGCGTCGCTCGATGCGATGGACCCGGAGCGTGCGCGATTCATCGCGGCGTTCGCGTTCCTGCTCTGCCGCGTCGCGCGCACCGATCTGGTGATCAGCGACGAGGAAGCGCGCGAGATGGAGCGCATCGTGATGGAAAAGGGCGGCCTGTCCGAGGAGCAGGCCGTGCTCGTGCTGCAGATCGCCAAGAGCCAGGAAGCGCTTTTCGGCGGCACCGAAAACTTCCTCGTCACTCGGGAATTCAGCAAGCTCGCGACGCGCGATGAGAAACTCGCGCTGCTCGACTGCCTGTTCGCCGTGTCGGCCGCCGACCAGTCGATCTCGACGGCCGAGGACAACGAAATCGTACGGATCTGCGCCGAGCTGCAGCTCCCGCGCGAGGAAGTCGTCAACGCGCGCAGCAGGTACCGCGAATATTTGGCGGTGCTGAAGGGGATGCCCGGGCAGTGAGCTACGCGAGCAGCGGCGATTCCCCGCGCGCCAGCCCGCTCATCCCCACGCTCGCCTCCCACAACTCGCCGGCGCGGCCGGCGTCATACGACTGGTCGGACGACGGCGACTCGTACCATCGCGTGTGCGACGGATAGTATCGCGCGCCGGGCGCAGCCAGGCGCGGATCGAGAACGAGCTGCGCCAACGCGGCGCCGGATTTTTCCGCCGTGCTGATGCTGGGGACGAAGCGCGTGAGGCCGGCGGCCATCGCCGGCATGACCTGGCTCCAGACGAATTGCATCCAGCCCGGATATTCGCGGGCGAGCCCGGAGCCTGGGACCAGGCCAGGGTCGAAGGCGTTGATCGCGAGCACCTGGTTGCCCGAGCCGATGCCGGCCACCGCCAGCCGCCTTGCCAGCTCGTAGGAAAACCAGAGGTTGCACAGCTTGCTGTTGACGTACGCAAGGCCGCCGTTGAAGCGCTCGCGCGACGCGCAGCCGGTGGCGGCTAGCGTTTGCATGTCCGTAACGTTCGCTTTGGGCATTCCGGTGAAACGCTTCGAGTCGTGCACGCCGGACGACACGACGACGATACGCGCCGGCGCGCTGGCGAGAAGCCGCGACAGCAGCAGGTTCACGAGCAGAAAGTGGCCGAGGTGATTGACGGCGAACGTCAGCTCGTAACCTTTTTCCGATAGCACCGGCCCCTTCGTGAACTGCAGGCCGGCGTTGCAGACGAGCGCCTCCAGCGCGAGATCGCGCGCGTCGATCGCCGCCACCAGCTCGCGGATGGACTCGGGCGACGCAAGGTCGAGCTCCATCGCCTCGATGCGGTCGCTGCCCGCCTCGGAAGCGATGCGGGAAACCGCCTGGTCCGACGCCCTCCGGCTGCGACTCGCGATGACGACGTGATGCCCCGCCTTGGCCAGCGCCCGCGCACACTCGTAGCCGATACCCGAATTGCCGCCGGTGACCAGCACCGTGCGCGTGCCGCGCGCGCTCGTGTCGCGCGCCTCGCGCGCGCTCATGTTGCCCGCCTCGCGCGCATTCCCGTTGCTGGCTTCGACCATGGCTGTGCCGTCCTCAGCCCATCGCCGCGATGAAGCTGGCCGTCACCGCGGCAAGCTCTTCCCCGCAGTCTTCCTGCAGGAAATGGCCGCCTCCCTTGATCGTGGTGTGCGGCTGACCCTTGCACCCGGGAATTCGCTGCTGGAAGCCGCGGTCGCCGCCCGCCGTAATCGGATCGCTGTCGCTGAATGCGGTCAGGAACGGCTTGGTCCACCGGTCGAAGACTTCCCACGCGCGGCGGTTCGGCCCGTTGGCGGGATCCTGCGGCGTCGCGGGCACGAGCGTCGGAAACTGCCGCGCTCCAGCCTTGAAGCTCTCGTCGGGATACGGCGCGTCGTAGGCGCGCAGCACTTCATCGCTGAGCTCGGTCACCGTCGCGCCCTGCAGGATGCGCGAAGTGGGGAACACCGGCACTTCCTGCGAGAACTTGCGCCACGCGAAGAACGCTTCGCCCGGCGACGCATCACCAGTGGGAAGAAACGTGTTGGCGGCGACGATGCGGTCGAAGCGATCCGCGTGCTCGGCGGCCAGGCGAAGACCGAGAAGCCCGCCCCAATCCTGGCACACGAGCGTGACGTGCTTGAGATCGAGCCGGTCGACGACGAGCTCGCGCAGCCAGTCGACGTGACTCTGGTAGGTGTAGGAGCTGCGATCGGCCGGCTTGTCCGATTTTCCGAAGCCGACCAGGTCGGGTGCGACGCAGCGATGCCCTGCACTCACAAGGGGCGGAATCATCTTGCGGTACAGGTAGCTCCACGACGGCTCGCCGTGCAGCAGCAGCACCGGCGCGGCAGCCGGCGGGCCTTCATCGACGTAGTGCATGCGCAGCTTTCCACCGTCGCCGCTGGCGACGTCGGCGTAGTGGGGCGCGAAGGGATAGCCGGCAAGGTTGGTGAATCGGTCGTCGGGAGTGCGAAGAATGTTCATCGCGGCGCAGCGTAGAAGGACGCCGCGCACGGGGCAAATGGTCCGGGCCGCGGGTTTTCCGAGCCTTTGCGGCGTCCGCAGTCGGGCGGCGAGCATGGCCGGCGGCCTGCGCGCCGCTGTGGACTCTTCGCGCCGGATATTCGACTCTCGCGCGCGATGCCGGCCAGCGCGAAGGACACGGTCGTCATCACCGGCGCCGCCAGCGGCATCGGGCGAGCGCTGGCGCGCGAGTTTCACCGCGAGGGCTATTCGCTGGCGCTCGTCGATATCGACCGCGAGGGCCTCGACGAGATCACCACGTCCCTTCCCGGAGCAACCGCTCATCTCGGAGACGTGGCAAGGGAGGCCGATGTCGCGGCGATTCGCGAGAGCGTCGTCCGCGCTCACGACACGGTGCACATTCTCGTCAACAATGCGGGAGTGTCGGCGGCAGGGCTCATCGAGGAAATGCCGATCGAAGCGCTGCAGCGCACGATGGACGTCAACTTCTGGGGCATCGTCTACTGCTGTCGCGCGTTTCTCGTCGATCTGAGGGCCGCGGCCGCGCAAGGACAGAGCGCGGCGATCTGCAACGTGCTGAGCGACTTCGCGCTGCTGTCGCTGCCGACCAAAGCCGCCTACGCGGCTTCCAAGCACGCGGCCCGCGCGTTCACCGAGGCGCTCGGAGCCGAGCTGTACGGCAGCGGCGTGTCGGTGACGGCGGTCTATCCGGGTGCGACGGCGACGGCGATCGTTCGCAGCGGCTTCGCAGTCGACCCGCTCAAGCAGCAGCGCGAAGCGGATTACCTCGCTCGCGGCACGGCACCGGAAGTGGTTGCGCGCCACATCGTGCGCGCGATCCGCGCGCGGCGCTCCCGCGTGCTCGTCGGGCTCGACACGCGGGCAATCGACATCGCCTCGCGGGTAGCGCCTGGCCTGCTGCAGTTCGGCGTGCGCCGGCTGTGGCGGCGTGTGCCTTTCCTCTGAAGATCGCCACGACGAGGAGCGTCAGGATGCAACTGGTCGGAATGCCCGATTCGCCTTACGTGCGACCTCCAGACGGGGATCACGGCGGCCGTCACGTTCCGTTTCCGCAGTTGACGATTCCGCAGGTGGTCGTTGCAGCGGATCATCCGTCCTGGCGCGAGTTTGCCGAGAGCGCCGAGACGCTGCCGGAGTTCCTGGCGCTGCCGCAGCAGTGAGCGCGGAAGCGGCGAATCCGGTCGCGATCGCGCCCGGGTGCGCGCCCTTGACGGCCCGGAGGCGCGGACGTAGCGTCGCTCGTCGCGCCGTGCGCAGGGCAATGCGCGCGGCGCCGGAACAACCCGAGCCATCGAGCCAGCCAGACAGACACGCAGGAGGAACTTCCATGGCCGCAACCGCAGCAGACCTTCGCGCCGATCTTCCCGCCACCGCACGCAACACCGGCAAGCTGTTCATCGACAACAAGTTCGTCGAGGCGGCCAGCGGAAAAACGTTCGAGACCGTCAATCCCGCCACCGAAGCGGTACTGACCGACGTTGCCGAAGGCGACAAAGTCGACGTGGACAAGGCCGTGACCGCCGCGCGCCGTGCGTTCGATTCGGGCGCGTGGCCGAAAATGACGGCGCGCGAGCGCGGGCGCCTGCTGCTGCGCATCGCCGACCTCATCCTCGAGCACAAGGACGAGCTTGCGCGCCTGGAGACCCTCGACAACGGCAAACCCATCGGCGAGACGAGCAACGTCGACATTCCGCAGGCCGCCGAAGTGTTCGCGTACTACGGAGGCTGGGCAGACAAGGTTTTCGGCCAGACGATCCCGGTGGCCGATTCGTTCTTCGCCTACACGCTGCGTGAGCCGCACGGGGTGTGCGGGCAGATCATCCCGTGGAACTTCCCGCTGCTGATGGCTTCGTGGAAGCTCGCGCCGGCGCTGGCGTGCGGCAACACCTGCGTGCTCAAGCCGGCCGAGCAGACGCCGTTGACGGCGCTGCGCCTTGCCGAAATCCTGCTGGAGGCCGGCGTCCCCCCTGGTGTCGTCAACATCGTCACCGGCTTCGGGCCGACGGCGGGCGCCGCGATCGCCGAGCACCGCGACGTCGACAAGGTCGCATTCACCGGCTCGACCGAAGTCGGCCGCATCATCCAGAGGGCGGCCGCGGGCAACTTGAAGAGCGTGTCGCTCGAGCTCGGCGGCAAGTCGCCGAACATCGTCTTTGCCGACGCCGACCTCGACGCGGCAGTCCGTGGCGCGCTGCAGGGGATCTTCTTCAACCAGGGCGAGGTCTGCTGCGCCGGATCCCGCCTTTTCGTCGAGGAATCGGTGCACGACCAGTTCATCGAAAAACTCGCCGAGCACGCGCGCACCATTCGCGTCGGCGATCCGCTGGACCCGGCAACGCAGATGGGCGCCCAGGTCAGCGAAGAGCAGTTCACGAAGATCCTCGGCTACATCGATGCGGGAAAGAGCGGCGGCGCCAGGCTCGTCACCGGCGGGAGCCGCGCGAAGGACAAGGGCTACTTCCTGCAGCCGACGATTTTCACCGGCGTCAAGCCGGAGATGAAGATCGCGAAAGAGGAGATCTTCGGTCCGGTCGTCTCCGCGCTGACGTTCCACGACATCGACGAAGCGATCGCCGAGGGCAACGCGACCAACTACGGCCTTGCCGCTGCCGTCTGGACTCGCGACATCTCGAAGGCCCATCGTGCAGCGCGGGCCCTGAAAGCGGGTACGATCTGGGTCAACACCTACAACGTGTTCGACGCGGGGGTGCCGTTCGGCGGCTACAAGGAGAGCGGAATCGGCCGCGAGCTCGGCTCGCACGCGCTCGATCTGTACACGCAGACCAAGGCGGTTTGGGTGGCTCTGTAGCGCAACGGATCGCGGCGGCGCCGCACGACGCTGCAGGTTTTGTAGCGTCGCGGCGGCGCTGCGCGGTCAGAGCGTCGTCGCTGTCGCTGTCGTCGTCGTCGTGCCGGTGCCTCGCAGCTCGGTGTGCACCGAGTCGACGAGGTTGGCGATCTTGCCTTCGAGCGTCGACTCGTCGCCCTTGGTCACGCACCTGCCGGTCGCCTCGATCTTCGTGAACGCGTTCCTCAGTCGCTGGGCCGGCGGCTGGATGCACAGCGGATCGAGCGTCGTCGAATTTGCATCGGCAGTCGCGTTGCAGCGGAAGAAGCTCGCGCAGGCCTTCCCGAGAGATCCCATCTTGACCGCCGCGCAGTGGCCGCCGGCCAGCGTGAGGCTGCTGGCAACGTCGTCGTCGCCCATGGTGAGCTGATCTCCGACACTCGGCATGATGCCCTTGACCAGGCAGTTGGCAACCGCTTCGACCGCTGCAGCCGCCGTCACCAGCTTCTGCTTCTGCTTGGCGATGCAGTCCTGGCTCAGCGCCGTGCCGCTCGACATCGCCTTGGCGTAGCAATGCGCGATGCCCTTGCAGGCTCCGCCGGAGTAGCGTTGCTGCGCGGCGAGGCATTCCTGGGCAGTCGTCTGCGCGAGTGCGGGCGATGCGGCAGCGACGAGCGCTGCCGCCAGTGCGAGCGCGGTTGCGGTGCGGAACAGTCCCATCGGTGGTTTCTCCCCTCGTTCGCGGTGCGCTGCTGCGCCCCGACGAATCGGCAGACCACGCTAGCAGCGCATCGCCGGGACGTCGATGCGCTTCGTCGATATGGGAAGAAGCAGTCCTCGCGAACTTCTGAGTAGGTTCTCAATTCCTCGAATGAAAACCTTGCACGGACGCGGCGGAGCGGAACGGTGCACTTGGCGCCGGTTCTCTGCAGCCGCGGCGGTCCTGCCGCGCGTTCAGGACCCGGGGCGCCGGTACGCGACTTTCTTCTTTGCCGCGGTGTCGACCTCGGACGGGGAGATTAGCGCCGTCGTCTTGTAGGCAACCGAGCCCGTCGCGCTCACCGCGAGCGACATCGCTACCGCACTCGCATTGTCGGGCAGCTCCGCGATCACGATCGCATCGCGAATGCCGAACGTGAAATAGAACGCTTCGACCTTGCCGCCGAGCTTGCTGACGGCTTTCTCGACGGCCTTGCGACGTCTGGAGCCCCCGTCCTTCAGCAGCCCCTTGGTTCCCTCCGCCGTGTAATCCACTTCGAAAAGGTATTTCGGCATCGCAGTTCTCCTTCGGGTGTCTCGTGGGTGTCTTCGCGGTCGTCGTTGCGGGCTGTCGTCGCGCGAGCCGGGACAGCGTCGGGGATTGCGCGCGTGGGGTCGCAGTGTTTACTCGTCCGCGGTTTCAGCGCGAACCGAAGCAGGCGGCGAGGATGGAACGCCCCGACTCGGTGGCAGACTGGGCCAGGAGCCGCTCGATGGCGCGGGCGGCGAAGGCGAAGACGGCTGCGTCACCGGCCAGCTGGAAGCGCCGGTTGGCCTCCTGGAGAAACGCGTGCAGCTCGAACGCGACTTCGCCAGCCTCGGGCTCGCCGCTGAGGTGCCCCTCTTCGATTGCGCGCCCGGCCTCGACGGCGAGCAGGTCCGTCCACGACGTGACCAGCGTCGCAACCCGGTCGCGGACACGGCCCGGCCGGTCGTCGATCTCGGGAACGACGGCGGCAAAAAAGCAGCCGCCGCGCAGCAGTCCCTTTTCGATGTAGCCGAGCCATGCGAGCGCGATGTTCGCGAGCCTGGCCAACGCCGGCGGCGCGCTGTCCACGCCGGCCAGGACCTCGCGCTCGAACATTGCGGCAGCGGCCTCAACCACCGCAAGCTCCAGCTCTTCGCGGGAGCCGAAGTGGGCGAACAGGCCGCTCTTGCTCATCGGCAGTGCCCGCGACAGGCGGCCTATCGTCAGGCCCGCCAGCCCTTCGACTGATGCGAGGTCCACGGCCCGGGCCAGAATCGCCTCGCGGGTCTGGAGAGAATCGGCAAGGCTGCGCCTGGGCATGATCCGGCATCTTACGGCACGATCGTACTTTAGACTATAAAAGCACGATCGTGCGCTAATTAAAATCGACGGGGCGCGTGTTTCCACTCCCGTGACCCGCCGCGCGTTTCCCTCCGGAGCACGCGGTATTCTTCCCCGAACGCACCAAGAAACAGGTGTTTGGGCGGCCGGGTTGGGGTTCGGCCTCCCCGGACGAGGTGGATGCACATCACATAATGCGCTTGAAGGTTCTGTGGCCCCGGCCGTTCGTATATAAGCGACCGACAAGGGTTATGAACCTGCTTTCGACAGTTACCGGTCCCGGCGCCCCGAGCACCGAGTCCCTCATCCGGATCTTCAGCTTCTACCGCGACGCCGAGATTCGCGGCGCATCGCTGTTGATGAAGATGACGCAGAGGGAAAAGGACCCCGAAGCCCAGGTACTCTTCTCGCGCCACATCGCCGACGAGACGCGCCACGCGTGGCTGTGGACCAAGCGCATTCGCCAGCTGGGCGGCATGCCGGTCGAGGTTCCCGACGGTTACCAGAGACGCCTCGGAAAGAAGCTCGGCTTTCCTGCGAACATCGTCGACCTGTTCGCGCTCACGGTGATCGTCGAAGAACGATCCGTCAGTCGCTACTCCGAGCATGCGGCCAGCCGCTGGTGCGACGACATCACGCGCGAAGTCCTCGACGAGCTCACCAAGGACGAGAAGTGGCACATCTCGTGGATGGAAGAGTGGATGTTCCGGATGGCGAGGCAGCACGGCGGCGAAGAAAAAGCGCGCGCGCAGCTCGGACGCTACCGCCACATCGAGCTAGAAGTCTTCGAAGAGTTCAAGGAAGACGAACGGCGCTGGCTCGGCTTTTCGTTCTCCGATGAAGAGCCCGTCGCCAACGCCGTCGGCATCTGACATCGCCGGCTCGCCGAATTCCGTACTGATCGGCATTGCCGGCTCGCGGCAACGCCTCGTCACTCCCTGCCTCGTGCTCGACCTCGACGCGCTGGCGCTCGGCTCGGCCGTCGAGTGCGTCGTCCCGCACTGCGACCCGACGGTAAACCTCTACGACCACTTCCACTGCGTGCGTGGGGACGACATGGCGGACGTCTGGCCGGTGGACGTGCGCGGCGCCGCCTGAACGGAGTCCCGCCGAGCGTCTTTCGCTCTTTCGCCGCGGTATTACGGCGCTTCGACGGTGACGCGCCGGACGTTGACGACGGGAAGGAACGACGAAGAAACCTCGATGTCGATCGAGTCCGTGTCGAGGCGCGGCAACTCCACGACGACGGATCCTTTGCCGGAGATTCTCGATGAGCCCAGCATCGTCGGAGCGTTTCCGTCGGTGGAGTGAACCGCGACTCGCAGCTCGTCGACGGCCCTTGCCGTCGCGCCATCCACGCGCAGCACCAGGTCGTCGCGACCATGAAGCCGGGTCAAATCGAGGTGGCACGCTCTCGCCGGCGGTGCAGCCAGCCACGGGTTGCGGCCCGTCATCGGCATTGCCGGTGCGCACGCGGCTTCGACCACCGTCTGCAAACCTTTGTCGTCCTTCGACTGCAGCACGACCCGAGAGCGCGGATCCGGCGACGCATCGACGACGCAGAGCGCGTAAGCACCTGCCGAGTACAGCACCGAACTGCAGCGCGGCAGCAGCCGCGACCGTGGATCGAACGCTGCGTGTGTCGCAGTCACCGCCGCCGCCCGCTCGAGTGCGCCCGCATCGGGATCGCCGTCGAGCAGCGCAGAGCGGGCGCGCAAGCGTGCTTCGCCAACGGCGCGCGAGCCGCAGAACACGATTGTCGAGCGGTCGAGCGCAGCGAGGACGTGATGGCCGGTCAGTGCGGGAAGGCGTTCGGCCAGCTCCGGTGCCGCAACGATGATGGAGTCGGGTGGCAGAGCGGCGACGGCTGCGACGAGACCCTGGAAATCAGGGTCTGCCGGCGGTGACAGCCGCGCGCGCACGTCGGCGAAGTGATCGTGCGCAGCGACGAACGCGCCCGGAAGCCCGAGACAGACCAGCAGCAGCGCGGCCGCACGCTCGCCGCGCGCGATGCGCGAGCCGAATGCATCGGCAGCGATGGCCGCCAGCGGCGCGAGCGGCAGGATCCACAGCACGCGGTAGACCATCCACGGAGGAATGATGCTGCCGGCCAGCGCGGGCAGCGGCGGCACGAAGGCGAGCGCGAGCGGTACCAGCGTCGTCGTCGCGAGGTAGGCCCCGGTGACGGCGTCATGCGCGAGAGTTTCGCCCGCGTTTCCCGATGGCGTGAGCAGCGAGCGGCGACGCGCCGCGATGACGATTCCGGCCAGCGCGAGCAGCGCGACAGGGTGCAGCAGCAGGCGCGGCGTGACGACATAGCCGCCCGAGTCGAGCAGGATCAATCGCTCGCGCCCCTCGTGCACGCGCACGACCGGATGATCGGGAGAGCGAAGATCGGCGCCGATGTCATCGAGACGCGAGCGTACGACGAGGCCTTCGGCGGCCGGTGCAAGCGCGACGACGACCAGGATCGCGCCGCAGGCCCCGAGGATACGGCGGCGATCCGGCGCTGCGGCGGCGACGAGCAGCGCAAACGGCAGCAGCGCGACGAGCACGAACGCGAACGCCAGTGCATGGACCGCCGCCGTGGCGACGCAGACGAGCGCGAGCAGCGCCAGGTCGATCGGCGAACGTGTCGGAGTGCGAATGCAGCGAAGGAACATCGAGACGCAGAGCGGGAACAGCACGGATGCCGCAAGGATCTTGTCCTCGCCCGCCCGCGCGAGCACGGGCACGAGGCCGCCACTCCACAGCAGCACGGTTGCCAGGACGCAGAGCCGCCCGCGCGATCCGCGCCCGAACAACGCTGCGGCCAGGCTCTGCGCCGCTCCGATCGCGGCAGGGACGACGAGCACCGGCGCCATGCGCTCGTAGACGGCGACCGGATCGGTCGCCGACAGATGCGAGCACAGCGCAAGGCCGAACAGCCATGGATGCACGGCGAATCGTGCGAAGACCTGGCCGCTGCCGAGAAAAGGCTCGGCCAGCGTGAGCACTGCCGTGCTTGCGTAGCTGCGGACGTACGCGAGATACCACCAGCGGTCGATGCTGCCGACCGGCGCGAATAAGACGGCGGCGGCGCAGAGCACGATGAGCAGTTG
Source organism: Candidatus Binatia bacterium (assembly GCA_036493895.1). NCBI lineage: Bacteria > Candidatus Binatota > Binatia (SeqCode) > Binatia bacterium. Next base: position 27,644 of record DASXOZ010000081.1, read on the forward strand.
CGAAAACAGGATCCGCGCGGCGAAGCTCGCCGGCCTGCCGGGCGTCTCGTGGATTTCCTCTGCTGCGCCGCGCGCGGCGATTCTTCGCGCGACGACGGCGGCCAGCGCGGTCACGGCCGCGAGGCTCGCCGAGCCCGCGGCGATCGAAGTGCCGAGAATCAGGCAGCAGGCGAACGCGGCCGTCAGCAGCGCGAGCGAGACGGCAAAGCAGAGCGCGAGTTGTTCGAGGGGCCTGCCGCGCACCGATGCGGCGGCGAGGACGACTTCGCCGGGCAGGAGGAAGATCGCAGCGCCGGAAGCGGCGTCGGCGAGCGCTCCGGCAAGCACTGGCGGCTCAGGCCGCCGGCGCCATGATCTGCAGGTACATCGAGCAGATCTCCGGGCCCATGTCGGTGGGCAGGCCGAGGATCGGAAGGTCGACGCCGGCGCGGCGCCACTGGCCGAGCCGCTCGCGGCAGAAGCCGGGCTCGCCCGCGATCACGAGCGCGTCCAGAAGCTCCGGCGAGACGGCCGCGGCGGCCTCGGGCTTCTGCCCCGCCACGTACAGGTCACGCACGAGGTCGCAATTTTCGCGGTATCCCATCCGCGAAAGCATGTCGTGGTAGTAGACGCCCATGCCGCCGACGTAGAACGAGATGATGCCCCTTGCCGAATGGTAGCTCATCTCCTTGTCCGGCATCGGGATCACCGTCGTGAACGGCGCCACGGCGATGTCCTTGACGTCGCGCCCGGATTTGGCCGCGCCTTCGGCGAGGATCGCCACACCGCTCTCGAGCTGCTGCCACGGCCAGAACGTCGGCATCCATCCGTCGGCCAGCTCCCCGACCATGCGGATGGCCTTGTCGTTGAGGCAGGCACAGAAGATCGGGATCCTTTCGCGCACCGGCGTCATCGCCAGCTTGAAGTGACGAAACTCCCAAAGGTCGACGCCCGCGTCGCTCAGGCGCTCACCCGCAATCAGGCACTGGATCACCTTGATGTACTGGCGCAGCCGCGTCAGGGGTTTCTCGTAGGGTACGCCGTGGAATCCCGCGATGACCTTCTCCCCCGAGGTTCCGAGGCCGAGAATCAAGCGCCCTTCGGAGACTTCGTCGAGAGTGGCGGCATGCATCGCCAGCAGCGCAGGCGAGCGGCTGAACACGTTGACGATGCCGGTGGCCAGCTTGATGCGCCGGGTGTGTACCGCGATTTCCGTGAGCAGACTGAAGGCCTCGTATCCCCAGGCCTCGGGAATCCAGAACGAGTCGTAGCCGAGCTCGTCCGCCTCCTGGGCGTGACGCAGCACCTGCTTGCGGTTGTAGTTCTTCCAGAAGGCGACGAGCCCCGAGCGTTCGGCCACGGCGTTCTCCCTCGAGCGGCGAAGCGGGCCGCGCAACGAGGGAGCCACTTAAGGAGGGCAGGACCGGGGAGTCAAGCGATGGAGACGTGACAGAGGTGCTGGCGGTCGCCTATGCTGTGCACTCGTGCGATGACGATGGACGGTTGGAGAGCGCGTCGATGAAAATGCCCGACCCTTCGAGCGTGAAAACGCGACCGCGCCGCGCGCGGCGCCGCCCGTCGCCCTACGCACGCGGCGTCGTCGTGCTTCTCGTGGCGATGGTCGCATTCGCGCTCGGCCGTGCCACGGTGCACCCCAAACTGCCGCAGGTTACCGACGATCCGAAGAGCGCGCCGGAAGTGATCCGCGGCAATCCCCTGGTCCTCGACGGCGATACGCTCGATTTCAACGGTCTTCGCGTGCGGCTCTTCGGCATCGACGCGCCCGAGCGCGACCAGATGTGCCAGCAGGCCGACGGGACGCACTACGGCTGCGGCGTGATTTCGCGCGAGGAGCTGGCGCGCGAAATAAGCGAGCAGGCCGTCGAGTGCACGCGCCGCGACATCGATCGCTACGGGCGTGTCGTCGCCGTCTGCCGCACGCGCAAGGGCGACCTCGGGCAGTTCCTCGTCGAGCAAGGGATGGCGCTGGCATACCGGCGCTACAGCGAAGACTACGTCAAGGAAGAGGACCTCGCGCACAAGCTCGGTCGCGGCGTGTGGCAGGGCAACTTCGAGAAGCCCTGGGACTACCGTCACGAAGCGACAGAGCACTGATCGCGGACGGGGTTTTTCGACGAATCTGCGCCGGTCTTCGAGGTGACTTCAGGCCGACGATTTCTGCACGAGCTTCATCGTGTACGGGTGGTTCATGTAACGCACGCCGAGGTCGAGCCAGTACTTGTTCGCCATGAAATCGGCCACACGCGTGGCCATCTGCGGAGACTGGATCATCTCGACGTCGTCGAACTGCGCGCCGGCGATGCGGATCGACGTCATCGGCTTCGTGCTGCTGCAGTCGACGCGCGAGGCGGCCTGGGAGCCGAGGCGCACGTAGAGGTCGCCGTCGATGACAGCGACCCAGACGTACGACCAGTGCTCGCCTTCGCCCGGGCAGTCGGTGCGAAATTGAAGCGTCTGCTCGTCGCCCCATTTTGCCGGAGTCCAGTCGGCGGCCCTCGCCGCAGGTGCGCTCATCACGAGACAGGCGACAGACATCGCTGCCAGTTGCACGGCCAATCGCATCGCAACCTCCGTCGGCGACGCTGCAAGGTCGCCTCTGTGAACCTCTACGCTCCGGGGAGACAACCGTCCAGCACCGTTGCCGCACTTCGCGGCAGCGGATTGCCCGGCGTGCAGGCAGGGTGACGGCATCCACGCAGTCGAGGCGTGCCCCGCCGATCGCAGCATACCGGCAAAAAGGCTGCGGGCTGCGCACCGCCGGTTGCGGGCCTGTCTGGCACATCCGTTGCATCGATCTGCACAGGCGGCCCGCGCGACTGCCGCCGCGAGCAAGGCGGAGGGTGCCTCACGGGGCACCCTCCAATTTCCGGGAGCCTTCGTGGTTCCGAAAGTAACGCCGCCGACGGGCAAGGTCGCCATCCCCCGATGAGGCCTCCGCTTGCGCGGCGTTCTCTTTTTTTCCGGCCGCCGGCCGGTCGGGGCCTTCGTATTTCTCAGCGGACCGGCGGTGGCGTAGAGTCGCCCCCATGACAGTCGCCACCGCCGCCCGACCCTCTCTTTCGATCGACTGGAACGAGATCACCGAGCACGCGACGAGCCTGCTGTCGGATTACATCCGCATCAATACGACGAACCCTCCCGGCGGCGAGGAAGCCGGGGCCGTCTTCCTGCGCGAAGCGCTGGCGCGCGAAGGCATCGACTCGAAGTTCTACGATGCAGGCAAGGGACGGGTGTCGATGTCGGCGCGCGTGCCGGCGACGGTGCAGCGAGGCAACAAGCCCATCGTGCTGCTCTCGCACATCGACGTCGTTCCGGTCGAGCGCGACCAGTGGAAGATCGACCCGTTCTCCGGCGCCGTCGTCGAGAACGTCATCTGGGGCCGCGGCGCCCTCGACATGAAAGGCATGGGCGTCATGGAGCTGATGACGATGGTGCTCGCGCGCCGTCACCACATCGCGCTCGACCGCGACCTCGTGTTCGTCGCCGTTGCCGACGAGGAAGAAGGCGGCATCTACGGCGTCCATCACCTGGCCGAGAAGCATCCCGAAGTGCTCGAGGCCGATTACGTCTTCAACGAGGGCGCCTACGGTTTCTGTGAGTTCATGGGCCGCGAGGCGAAGATCGTCGGCATCGGGCCGAGCGAGAAATCCCCTTGCTGGCTGCGTTTTCGCGCGACCGGGCTGCCCGGCCACGCTTCGGTTCCGCACTCGAAAAACGCGCTGGTCAAGCTCGTCAAGGCGCTGGCGCGAGTCGAGGCGGCCGACAGGCGCGCCGTGCTGACGCCGGCGGTCGAAGCGATGCTGCGCACGCTGGCCCAGCGCGGCTACCTGCCCGAAGACCTCGATCCGCGCGACGAGGCGACGCTTTCGATGCTGACGTCGGTCGACGCGCACCTGTCGGCGATCACGCACGACACCGTGAGCATCACCAGCGTGCACGCCGGACAGAAGATCAACGTCATTCCCGGCGCTGCCGAGGCCACCGTGGACTGCCGGCTGCTGCCGACGACGGATCCGAAGGAATTCGTTGCCGAGATCCGGCGCATCGTCGACGATCCCGACATCGAGGTGAGCGTCGTCTACCAGCACGATTCCGGGATGTCGTCGATGGATACGCCGGTCGTCAGCATCGCGGCCGAGGTCGTTCGCGAGAAGCTCGGCGAGGATTCGTTCCTGATGCCGCTGCTCTCGCCGGGATTCACGGATTCGCACGCGTACCGCGCGGCGGGCGCGCAGGCCTACGGGTTCACGCCGGCGCTGCTGACGCGCGAGGAGCTTGCGACCATCCACGGGCACAACGAGAGGATCAGCGTCGCCAACATGCGGCTGGGCACCGAAGTGCTGTTCGAGGTCGTGCGGCGGCTGGCATCGCACGGGTAGAGTTGGCGGTCGGCTCGCTCCGCTGGCGACGCCCGGTGGGCTAGCCGATTGTCGGCGCGTGCGGTCGCGCAATGGTTCGACGCCGCGCCCGCCCGCTGGTTACCGCGACCGGCTCCTTCCAGCGACGCCGCAGTGGTCCTTGTCGCGGCCGCGGTGCGAGCCACAATGGCCGCATCGACCCGAAGGAGCTGGACCAATGAACAAGACCGGCCACGCCGCTGCCACCCAGGAACACCCGATGACCGACGTCGTGCGCAGCGCCATCGTCGCATCGCCGCTGGCCGCGCTGCTCGGAATCGAGCTGGTCGAGGTCGCCGACGACCTGGTGCGCGCCAGGCTGCCGTTTCGCACGGAGGTGACGACGATCGGCGATCTGGTGCACGGCGGCGCGATCGCTGCGCTCGTCGACGTCGCGGCGACTGCGGCAGCGTGGACCCGCGCCGACCTGTCGCGCTCGCCCCGTGGAACGACGATCGGCTTCAGCCTGAACTACCTGAACGGCGCCGTCGCGACGGACCTCGTGGCAACGGCCACCGTGATCCAGCGAGGCAAGTCGGTGCAGGTGATCGAGGTGGACGTGCGCGGGACGGGAGAAAAGGCGATCGCGCGCGCGACGGTGACATACAAGCTCGACCACAAGGCGGAGGTGCGCCCAGCCGCGTAAAGACCGAACGCCGCGCTTACGCGCCGTCGAGCGCGCCCGCGTGCTCGCGGATCGCCTCGAGGAAAGCCTCCCCGTACTGCTCCAGTTTCTTCTGCCCGACCCCGGTGATCGCCGAGAGCGACGCTCGTGTCAGCGGAAGATCTCGCGCCATCTCGCGCAGCGTGACATCGCCGAAGACGATGTAGGCGGGCACGGACTGGGCATCGGCGAGGCTGCGACGCAGGATCCTCAGCCTGTCGAACAAGGCCTCGTCACAGGCAATCTCGCCGGCGGGCCCTTTCGAGGGCCGCGGGGAAGAAGCTACCGCCTCTTTCCGCGATCGCGGAGGCGGAGCCTTCGTCAGCATCACCGTGCGGCGCGAACGCAGCGCCTCCATTCCGGCGTCGGTGACGAAGACCGTGGGAAACTCGCCCGTCTCGGTCTCGAGATAGCGAAGACGAATCAGCTCGCGGCCAATGGCCTGCCACTGGCTGCGCGAATATTCGCCGCCGATGCCGTAGGTCGTCAGTGCCTGGTGGCCCCAGCGGCGGATCCGCTCGGTGTCGGCACCGGTCAGGACCTCCGCATGATGCGACAGGCCGAACGTCGCATCGCCGCGAAACCCGCTCACACGGGCGCGATGAATGCTGCTGAGCAGCTTCTGCACCGCCAGCGTCGCGTCCCACGCCTGGTGCGGCTCCAGGCAGTTGTCGCACGCGCCGCAGCCGCCGTCGGGCGAGGCGTCGCCGAAGTAGGCGAGCAGCACCCGGCGCCTGCACTCGCCTGTCTCTCCGTAGTCGATCATCTGGCGGAGCTGGGCCTGCGCGACCTGCTGCTGGTGCGCGTCGCTGATCTCGTCGACGAACGCGAGCTGGCGGGCGACGTCCGAAGCGCGAAACAGCAGCAGGCATTCGGCCGGCAGCCCGTCGCGGCCGGCGCGGCCGGTTTCCTGGTAATAACCCTCGATGTTCTTCGGAAGGTCGTGGTGGATGACGAAACGGACGTTGGGTTTGTTGACGCCCATGCCGAACGCGATGGTCGCGCAGACCACGCGCGCCTCGTCGCGCAGGAACGCATCCTGGTTTGCGCTGCGCGCGCGCTCGCCGAGTCCTGCATGGTACGGCACGGCGGCCACGCCGTGGCGCACGAGGTGCTCTGCCAGCGTCTCGCAGCTCTTGCGGCTCTGGCAGTAAACGATTCCGCTGTCGCGCGGACGTGCGCGCACGAACGCGAGCACCTGCGCCGACGGCTTGTCCTTTTCGGCGACGCGATAGTGAAGGTTCGGCCGGTTGAAGGTTCCGATGAACACGCAGGCTTCACGCAGGCGAAGCTGCGCGAGGATGTCGCTTCGAACCCGTTCGGTTGCCGTCGCCGTGAGCGCCAGCAGCGGAACCGCCGGCAGCAGGTCGCGGAGCTCGGCCAGGCGACGATATTCCGGGCGAAAATCGTGTCCCCACTCCGAGATGCAGTGCGCTTCGTCGACGGCGACGGCGGCGACGTTCCACTGGCGCAGCCGCTCGAAGAACGTGCCGGCGAACAGCCGCTCCGGCGCGACGTAGAGCAGGCGGTAACGGCCGTCGTGAAGGTCTCGCAGGCGGCGCCTGGCCTCGTTTTCATCGAGCGTCGAGTTGAGGAAAGTGGCGGCGACGCCGGTGGCGGTCATCGCGTCGACCTGGTCCTTCATCAGCGCAATGAGCGGAGAGATGACGACTGTCAGGCCGGGGCGCAGCAGCGCGGGGAGTTGGTAGCACAGGGACTTTCCGCCGCCCGTTGGCAGCAGCGCGAGCACGTCGCGGCCCGCGAGCGTCGCAGCGACGATCTCCTGCTGCAGCGGACGAAACGTGTCGTAGCCGAACACCTCCCGCAATTTGGTGTGCAAGACACCCGCGTCTGGAACGTCGGAGTACCTGGTGGGTTCGATGGAACCGCTGGCCGCCATTCGGGGGAACTACCACGTTGGGGCACGCCGCGCGATGACAGTGCGTGCATGTTTCCTGCGTAGCGCGATCGCTGCGCACTGGCGCGGTCGCGCGGAGATGTGCACCGCCACAGTTGGGCGCTGGGGGACGAACTCGCGGGCGGAGGCGGTGCGTAGTAGTACCCTTCTGGATAGGCTGGATAGGCTGGATAGGCTGGACAGCTGCAAGGCGCGGATCAAGGTCTGCGACAAGGGCGGCAGATTCGATTCGCAGCGACCAGGCGCCGGCGTCCAGGATCCAGGAGTGAGGCGATGAACGTCCTGTTCGTGCACGGCTTCGGAGGTGCCCGCGGCGCAGTTGAGCGCTCGCTGGCCGACGCCGCGCGCGGAGGGCCGCACTATTTCCTGCCTGTGCGCTGGCCGAGCGGCGACCTTCGCGAGATGCGCGCCCGCGCCGTCATCGAAGTGGCGCGCCGCGTTGCGCGCAAGAGGAGCCTTCACCGGGGCCTCGTTGACGCTGCCGTTTACGGAACCCAGCAGGCCTCGCTCGCCTGGCACCAGGCGATCGCGAACGTGCCGGCGGGTGCAGCCGAGCTCGGCGTTGCCGTCGAGTCGCTGCACGCGACGGGCCATGAGATCTCGGTGATCGCGTTCAGCCTCGGCTGTCGCGTCGTGCTTTACGCGATCGCCGCCGGCGTGATCACGCCGGGCAGCGTAGACCGTCTCGTCTTCGCCGGCTCGGCTGCCCCGGCCTCCGGCTTCGAGGGCCTTCCGCGGCTGATTGCCGGCGGCACCCGCATCCTGCACGTGTTCTCACGCCGTGACGCTGTTCTCGACCGGCTCTATCCGCGCGGGGATAGCAATGAGAAGCCATCCGGACGCGACACGCTCGCGATCGACGGGGTGGAGAACGTCGAGGTCGACGTCGGCCACCGTGGCTACCCGTCGATCGCTGCCGACCTGTGGAAGCTCGCGACCAGCCGCGAGCCCCACGCCGTTACGGCGCAGTGTTCGTCCCGTTCCCGTTGAGATCGTCGGCTCCCTGACGCACGCCGGTTGCGGTGTCGTGGCCCGCATCCCTGGCGCCTTGCGCCGCATCGTGGGCGGCTTCACCCGGGTGACCATGCACCACGTCGTGCGCGGCGTCGCGCGCTCCCCGTGCGGTGTCGTGCGCAGCGTTGCCGACACCATGGGCAGTATCGCGCACAGCCTCGCCGGTGCGGTGGACGGGGCGGGTGGCCGCCGTCGTCGTACGATGGGTGGTGGTGCGATGGGTAGTCGTGGTCTTGTGCACCGTTCGATGCACCGTTCGGTCGGTCCCATGCACGACGCGCGAAGCGTCGCCGGTCGCGCGATGTACGGCGCGCGCCGACGCATCGGCCGCGTGGTCGATGGTCTCGTGGGTTGCGTGTCCGACGGCTCTTGCCGTGTTCCCGGCCGCGTGGCCGGCGGCCCGCCACGGATGCTCCTGGCTATGCGTGGTGCGCGTCTGCGTGCGGGTCTCGGAGGTGGTTGCCGGATACTGCTGCGTGCGCGTATCGGTACGCGTTTCCGAGCCGGCCGCGGGATACGGCGGGTTGCGCGTATCGGGACCGGCAGCGGGATACTGCTGTGCGCCGGTATCGGGTCCGGTGGCGGGGTCGGGGTACTGTTGCGCTGCGGCCATCCGCGGCACGAGCGCCGCCGCGACGATCAGCGCGAATGCCGCGGTTGCATGCCCTGTCGCAAAATGGCGCGAGGTGGAACGATACGGGGCGGATGGGGTTCTGTGGTGTGTTCTCATGCCGTCATCTTAACTCCCGGGAAAAGGCCGGGAAGCGGGTTCGGCGCGGGTATCGCTTAAGTTTCCCCCTTCCGGCTGGCAATCTGGCGCCGGCAATCGCCGGCGCGGCCCTTCGGGGTGAATCGCGGCGCGGGGGAGGCAGACGTGGCACTGAAGGAGGAATTCGCCAAATCGGGCGCGCTGCTGTTCCAGTGGCGCAGCTACCTGCCGCTGGTATTCCTTCCGCTGTTCCTCGTCGCGATGCGCGACCTCGCGCACGTCAGCGCAGACGACAGCCTCGGCGAGCGCTGGGGATTCTTCTGCATCGGCGTTTCGTTCGCCGGGCTTGCGCTGCGGGCATTTGTCGTCGGGCAGACTCCGGCCCGTACTTCGGGACGCAACACGCGCGAGCAGGTGGCGGATTCGCTCAACACCACCGGCATGTATTCGGTGGTGCGTCATCCCCTGTATCTCGGCAACTTCATTGCATGGACGGGAGTGGCGATGTTCACGCAGAGTTTTCTCGTCGTGCTCGTCAGCGTGCTCGCGTTCGCGCTCTACTACGAGCGCATCATGTTCGCCGAAGAGAAATTCCTTCGCGAGAAGTTTCGCGGCGACTTCGATCGCTGGGCCGACCGCACACCGGCGTTCGTTCCCCGCTTTTCGCAGTGGAGGAAATCGGCGGTGCCGTTCTCGTGGGGGCTTGCGGCCGAGCGCGAGTACTCGGGGATGTTTGCGATCGTCGTGACGTACAGCGTCCTGGAGCTTGCCAGGGGCTGGTTCCAGCGCGGGACCGCGCACGTGGATCCCGCGTGGGCGATCTTTTTCGTCGCGGGTACGGCGGCGTATGTCTGGCTGCGTTCGCTGAAAAAGAAGCGACGGCGCGCGGCTTCGGTGTCTTCGAGGCTGTGACGCCGGTCAACTCGCCGCGACGCCCGACCAGTCGTGCTCCAGCGGGCCGCTTGCCGGCCGCACGTCGACGACGAAACCCGTCAGGTGCGCCATTCCGGAGATCTTTTCGATGCGCCCGGGCCCGTCTGGAGACAGCAGGTTGACGTTGACGCCGCGAGTCTTGCTCGCGACCGAAAGGCCGGTCGCGGCCTGGTGGCCCCAGCCGTGCGGCAGCGCGACGGTGCCCGGCATCAGCTCGGGCAGCAGGCGCACCGGCACGCGCACGGTGGCGGTGTCGGTCGTGACGTCGGCGAGTGCGCCTTCGGTGAGGCCGGCGCGCCCCGCGTCGTCGGGATGCATGTAGAGATAGTTCGTCACGCGGTCGGCGTCGACGAATTCTTCGAGGTTGTGGGTCCACGAGTTGTGCGTGGTCACTGCGCGGCGCGTGATCAGCTTCAGCTTGCTGGCGTTTTCCCGCTCGGATGCAAAGTCCGATTCGAGCTTGGCCGCCTGCGCGACCAGGGCCGGCGGCGCGAGGTCCACGCGCTGGTCCTCGGTGATCACGCGCTTGCCGAGAAAGGTTCCCGCCTGGTGATCCGGCCGCGGGCGGCCGTGCTTTTCGCGAAGCAGCTTGCGGAACCCGCCCTGGCGCGTGGCGCGCAGGATCGCCGAAAGGAGCGCTTTTTGCGGCACCGACGGCTGCGCGTCCTTGCTTCGCAGCGAATTCAGGCTGCGCGCGAATTCGAGGGAGGCCTGCACCGGCCTGGATCCGAACAGGCTGACGCCGCTGGCGCGGGCGAGGTCGAGGTAGATCGTCGCTTCGTCGCGCTGCTCGCCCTCGGGATCGACGACGCGGTCGGTTGCCTGGAGGTAGGGCTTCGACTGCAGCCCGAGCATCAACGGGAAGATGAACGGAAGGTCGGGTCTCTGCAGCGGAGAGGTGCACGGCAGGTTGTAGTGCGCGAGCTGCCCCGTCTCCGAACGAAAGATGTCGAGCGTGACGAGAAGCTCGAGCTTGGCGAACGAATCGCGCAGCCTGGCGCTGTTGGCCATGGTCAGCAGAGGGTTGCCGCCGGTGACGAACAGCGCCCGCACCTGGCCGCGGCCCGGAGTCAGGATTTCATCGGCGAGGATGCCGCCGGGAAATGCATCGTTGGTCGAACGGAAGCCGCCGACGCGCGACTCGTGGTTCGACAGCAGCGTGCCGGTCTTCTTGCCGAACGCGATGAAGTCGGTGACGCCCATCCCGACCAGGGTGCCGCCGCTGCGATCGAGGTTTCCGGAAACGGCGTTGATGCACTCCTGGATCCAGAACGCGAGCGAGCCGTTGCCGCCCATGTTGACGCCGGTGGAGCAGTACATCGCGGCGCCGGCGGCCTTGCGGTAACAGGTGACCATTTCCTGCAGCTTTTCGGCCGGGATCTGCGTAACCTCTGCCGTCCGCTGCGGTGTCCACGGTTCGGCGATTTTCTCGAGATCGTCGAAGCCGCGCATGTGCGCGGCGACGCGGGCGCGATCGACTCCGCCGGTGGCGATGAGCTCGCGAAGGAACGCCAGGAAGAAAAACACGTCGGTGCCCGGCCGGATGAAGACGTGCTCGCCGGCAACCTTGGCCGTTTCGGTGCGGCGCGGATCGACGATGAAGATCTTCGCGCCGCGCTCTTCCATGTCGCGAAGGCGCTTGATGGGGTTGGAGACCTGCAGGAAGCTCCACTTGGAGATCGCAGGGTTGGCGCCGGTGATCACGAGGCAGTCGGTGCGGTCGAGGTCGGGAAACGGTTGCGTGAACGGGAACCCGTAGACCTGGCGTGCCACGGCGAACTTGTTCGCGCAGTCCTGGGTTGCCGACGAATACATGCTGCGGCTGCCGAGCCCGGTCATGAAGCCCTGCGCGAAGGCGGGATGCAGCACGCCGAAGCCGGCAGCGGTGCCGACGTACATCGCGATCGAGTCCGGCCCCGTGTCCTCGCTGATCGCGCGGACTTTCTGCCCGATCTCGTAGTTGGCCTGCTCCCACGAAATGCGCTGCCAGCTCGTTCCGACCCTCTTGGTCGGGTACATCAGCCGGTCGGGCGAATCGTACATGCGGTGCTGCTTGAGCCCCTTGGCGCACGCGAAACCGCTGGTGGCAACGTGCTCGGCATCGGGGCGGATCGCGGTGACGCGTCCTTCTTCGACGTCCACTTCGAGGCCGCAGAGGGCCTCGCAGATGCGGCAGAAGGTGTGGCGCGTCTCCTTCATCTCTTCTCGTCGCGCTTCAGCGCATCCCGTCGAGGAAGGCGGCCTGGGACTCCGAATCGAGGCGGCGGTAATAGCAGGTCCGGCGCGTGCGGCCCGAAGAGTCTTTCGTGTGGCAGCAGCCGCCGCGCGTGGGCCGCACGACGTACAGCAGCGAGTTCTGCTCGCAGTTGATCCGCACGTCGACCAGCTCGAGCACGTCGCCGGAGGTTTCACCCTTGCGCCACAGCTCGTTGCGGGAGGTGGACCACAGCACCGCGCGGCGCGTCTTCAGCGTTTCCGCGAGCGCGAGATCGTTCACGTAGCCGATGTAGAGTACGTCCTTGCTCTCGGAATCCTGGAGAACGACCGGGACGACGTGCTGGCCCTTCTCGCCGATTTTCGCGAGCTTGGCGAAATCGAGCTGGACACCGGTTCCTTCTTCGAGTTTCGCTTCGAGTTGCGCGGACATGGGGCTCCTGGTGCGCGGGTGATCCGGGCGCAGCGCCGGTCGTTGTAGCGGAGGAGCGGAGACGAGTCACCCGCGGCGCTGGCGGCGGGGAATCGGCGGGGCGGCGTAGCGGGACCGGGATGTTACGGGCGGTGATCGAAGCAGGGCTCCCGTACGGGGTTTCCCTTCCTTCAGGCGGTGCGCAGGCGGAATACACTGACCGGGTCAACGCGGCGGTATCGCGTTAAGCGGGTCAAGAGATTTGGAGTTAGGCAGTGGGATGATTCGCACGATTCTAATCTTCGGCACGCTCGTCGGGCTCAGCGGCTGTCCGGTCTATCACCTCAACGATCTTCCCGAATCTCAGTCGGTCGATCAGCCTGTTCTTTTCAATCGGCCCGGCTCGCTCGTACATGAGGCGTCGGGGCTCAAATTCGCTGAGTGGTACGATCACTTTCAGCGCGTGACCGCCTACCAATACGACACACTCGGGACGAACGTTGGCATTGGGTACAACGACCGACGACCGGAGTGTCTTATCGTTGCCACATTTTACCTGTACCCAACTCCACCCATGAGCTTCATCGGTGCTTCGCCCAACGCGGTCGCCTCGATTGAGGGCAACTGGCTCGAGCAGGAATTCGCCCGAGGTATGGCGGCGATCGAGAAGTATCACCCGACTCTAGAGTCGCCCGTCATTGCCGCTTCCACGACGCCAGTTGTCGGGACAGTCCTACGCGGCTCCTCGTTCACGTTTCATGAGTCGGGCGAGTTCTCCGAGCTTCGGCTGTTCGTCTATCGACACCAGTGGTTTCTCAAGTTCCGATTCACCTATCCGGACTCATGCAGTGCTGAGGCTGAGTCGAGGCTGGAAGCCCTAGTTGCGAATCTGCCGTGGGCCGTCGCGCAGTAAACTTCTAAACTCATCAGAGGTTTTCAGAGATTCTCACGGCCCTGGCTAGATTCGCGCGGAGAACGTCGGTACATCGCAATGCCTAGTTTTTCACTCAACCGGCCAGCCGGGCGGACGTCCAGCTCGACTCTGGCGACAGTAGCGGCCGCCGGTTACTTCAGTCGTTGGACGGCAAATTGAACGAGATACTTCGACTCTTTGTGATTCTCGGCGCCGCATCTCTTCTGCTGACAGCGTCCGCAGCCGCTGAGGAGCCGAATCGTTTTGCTGTCGCGGGTCTCAGCGAAACCCAAGCGCGAACGTTTTTCGAAAAACTCCAGAATGTCATTCGCAGTGGCAATGGTGATCGATTGGCAGATCTCATGTCCTTTCCCCTCTTCGTTCACTCTTCGAGTAACTCGATGACCGTCGGACAGCGCGCGGATTTTCTAGCTGGCGTCAATCGGATCTTCACACCAGACATAAGAGCCCGAATACTCTCGCAACGTTTCGACGACTTTTTCGCCAATGGGCGAGGCGTCATGATTGCGAACGGTTCAGTATGGTTCTCCGGGATCTGCTCCGCGACGTCGTCGCCAGGGTCCTGTGAGATCGAGCGAGTCCTCGTGGTTAGCGTGAATCTTGATGCGCCAACGTGAGGGTCGCATATGAATAGAGGTGTCGTGAATCCCTTCGCGAGAAGCCGCGGGGTCTGCTTCGTAGCGGTCGTTGCGCTCGCAGGCTGTTCGGCCTCGTCCTTCCCGCCGAAGCCAGGCGAGACGATGCCCCGCGATGGCGCGGCTGCCACCGCCGTCCCATCGATCGACGCAACGAAAAGCCCACTCGCCGCCCCGTACGTCGACGTCGCCCGGCGCATCCGCGACGCGAGCCTCGCCAGCGACCGCGCGTTCGAGCGGCTCGGCTATCTCACCGACAAAATCGGCCCGCGCCTGTCGGGCTCGACCGCGCTGGAGCATGCGGTCCAGTGGGCTCGCGACTGCTTCGTCGCCGACGGCCAGGCGAACGTGACGCTGGAGCCGGTGCAGGTTCCCCACTGGGTTCGCGGCGCGGCGTCCGCGACCGTGGTGACGCCCGTGCAGCGCACACTGTCGCTGCTGGCGCTCGGCGGAAGCGTCGCGACGGCGCCACAAGGCCTCACGGCGCCGGTGATGGTCGTCGGTTCGTTCGACGAGCTGGAGTCGCGCAAGGCCGAAGCGAAAGGCAAGATCGTGCTGTTCGATCATCCGATGGCGAGCCAGGGCAGCGCGGGCCGCAACTACGGCGAGGCGCTGCCGTATCGCACGACGGGTGCAATGCGTGCCGCGCCGCTCGGCGCGAGGGCCGTGCTGGTGCGGTCGCTGACGGCCCGAAGCCTCGGCAGCCCGCACACCGGCTACATGCGCTACCCCGATCCGCCGATGGCAGACGTGCCGAAGATCCCTGCTGCGGCGATTTCGGTCGAAGACGCCGAGCTGCTGCACCGCCTCGTCCGCCGCGGCGACAAGCCGTTCGTTCACCTCGCGATGTCGCCTCGGATGCTGCCTGACGCAAAGTCCGCGAACGTGCTCGCCGAGATTCCGGGTCGCGACCTCGCGCAGGAAGTGGTCGTCATCGGCGCCCATCTGGATTCGTGGGACGTCGGGCAGGGAGCCCAGGACGATGGCGCCGGCGTCGTCGTCGTGATGGAGGCGCTTGCCACTCTGCGGAAGCTCGGCCTGGAGCCGCGCCGCACGATCCGCGCGGTGCTGTTCACCAACGAGGAGAACGGAGTGCACGGCGCTGCGCAATACGAGGCTGACCATCGCGACCAGCTCTCGCATCACGTCGCGGCTTTCGAGATCGACTCGGGAGCCGGCGCGCCGCGAGGATTCATGACCGACGGTGACCAGCCGTTTCTCGGCCAGGCGCGCGAGATCGCGTCGCTGCTCGCCCCGGTCGGCGCCGACACGGTGCTCCCCGGTTTTTCCGGCGAGGACGTCTCCGCGATGAAGCCCGAAAAGGTTCCTCTGTTCGGGGTCCTGCTCGATGGCGAGCACTACTTCGACGTGCACCACTCGGTGGCCGACACCCTCGACAAGATCGATCCGGCGCAGCTGCGCAAAACCGTCGCTGCGCTGGCGACGATGGCGTTCGTCGTCGCCGACCGGGAGGACACCTGGAGCACGGCCCCGGCGCCGGCCGCAGGTCGATGAGCCCGACTGTGACGGCGAACGCGGGCCCGACGGTATTGCAACCGGCAGCGCCTGCACCGCGGGCGAGTGCGGCCCCGTCTCCACTCGGCCGCCTCGTCGCTCTCGACTGGATGCGCGGGCTGGTGATGGTGCTGATGGCGCTCGACCACAGCTCCGACGCGTTCAACGCCGGCAGGGTATTCGGCGACAGCGCAGGTTCCTGGCATGCGGGTACGCCGATCGCGGCCGACCAGTTCTTCGTGCGCTGGGTGACGCACCTGTGTGCGCCGACTTTCGTATTTCTCGCGGGCACCGGCCTCGCGTTCTCCGTCAGAAAGGAGCTCTCGAGCGGAAAAACCCAGCGCGACGTCGACCGCTACATGCTGACACGCGGCGTGGTGATCGCCGCGTTCGAGCTGTGGATCTCGTACTTCGTGATGCCGAAGGGCCAGTACCTTTTCCAGGTCCTGTACGCGATCGGCACGAGCTACCTGCTGATGATCCCGCTGCGAAGGCTCGGCGACCGTCTCGCCCTGGTGCTGGCAGTCTCGATGATGCTCGGCCTCGAGCTCGTCTGCGGGGTTCTGCTCGGCTCGTACGGCGGACGGCCGCCACTGTGGGCGATGTTGCTCTTCGTTCCCGGCAATCCTCCGCATCTGTTCATCGGCTATCCGACCTTGCACTGGTTGGCGCTGATGCTGCTCGGCTGGTGCTTCGGCAGCTACCTGATCCGGAATCCGCAGACCGCGGTCGACCTGGCGCGCAAACTGCTTGCGGCCGGAGGCGCGTTGCTGCTGTGTTTCGCCGTCGTCCGCGGTCTCGATGGCTACGGCAACATGGCGCTCTACCGCGACGACGCGTCCGTCGTGCAGTGGCTGCACGTCAGCAAGTATCCGCCGAGCCTCGCGTTCGACACTCTCGAGTTGGGCATCTGCTTCGTGCTGCTGTCCCTCCTCTTCGCGCTTTCGGCCACGCGCGCGCCGCGGCCGGCCAGCCTGCTGCTGGTGCTCGGACGCACGCCGATGTTCTTCTATCTGCTGCACTTCCCGCTGCTCGTCACTGCCGCGCAGCTTCTCGGCGTCGAGCACAAGCTCGGCATCCCGGCTGCCTTCCTCGGTGCGACTACCGTCGTCGCGGTACTGTATCCGGCCTGTCGCGCGTACGGGCGCTACAAGGCGGCCCACAAGCAGGGGTGGGCGCGCTACATTTGATGGCGCGATGGCAGCGGTCGAGCCGGGAGTGAGGCGTGGAGGGAGTCGAACCTGCCGCTCCGACAATCTCGCTAGGGTTTTTTCGTCGTCGGCCTCGCGGTTTTCTTCGGTGAGGTTGCCGCTGGCGCCGACGCCGCGCCGATGACGGCCCCGGCGATTGTGTCGGCGAGGTGGTCGACGCAGCGACTGAGGGCGTCGACTACCTGGGCCGCATCGCTGCCGCCCGCCTCCTCGAACGAAGACTGCGATCCCGCGACGACCGCGCCGTCGGAAGTACGCTCGACGCGCCAGCGCGCGACGAGCACGCCGCGCCCGTCGGCCAGCGCGTCGAAGCGCAGCACGTCGACGGGGATTTTCCAGTCGACGCGCGTCGTCGAGTACCACGGATATGCCACCGCGTTGGTCGTGCCGATGCGCGCTGCGGTTCGATACAGGAGAGCGCGCGGAAAGGCCGACGCCAGCGGCTCGGCCCAGAATGCATCGTGCACGTACTCGACGGTGCCGTCGCCGGTGCGCACCAGCCCCTGCGAATCGAGGTAGCCGGGCAGGTTGACCGGTCCGAGTCCGATGCGCACTTCCGGATGCGTGGCCGCGGGCGCGCCGGCGTTCGCCTGCAGCGACGACAACACGAAGTACCGCGACTTGTCCGGCGCGGGCTTGAGCAGCGTGCAGCCGCCGGCAGCCAGGACGGCGAGCAGCACGACGCAGGAGCGCAGGTACCGGAGCCTCGTGCGGTGTTTCATTGCGGCTTCACCTTGGGTTCTCCCTTGCCCTTGAGGAGGGCGTCGGGCTGGCGCTCGAGAAGCGCCGCCAGGTCCTTGACGGTCTTCGCAGTCGTCTGCGCATCGTCGAGGGTCTTCTGCAGCGCGACGACGAGCGGAGAATCGGGCTGCAGCACGCTTCCGGTATTCTTGGCCGCCCCTCGCAGCTCGACCAGCGTCGATCTCAGGTCGGCCAAGGTCGGTTCGAGGTCCTTGCGCAACGGGTCGAGCACCGCGCGCGCGGTATCGGAGGTGTCGCGGAAACTGGCGAGGGCCTGGTCGAGCGTATTCATCGTCTCGTCGAGGTGGGCGATGGCAGCCTTCAGGTCCTGGGATTGCAGGATATCGTTGGCCGATGCCAGCGTCGCTTTGAAATTCTCCACGAGACCTTCGACGTCGATCCTCTGCAGGTCCGCGAAGAACTGCGCGGCCTTGAGCTGCACTTCCTCGAACGGGGTGGGCAGCGTCGGGATTTCCGGGTACGGCGCGCCGAGCTCGTCGCCGAGGCGCAGGCCCTTGGTCAGCGGGAACAGGTCGAGCTTGACGTAGAGCACACCGGTGACGAGGCTCTCGGAAGCGAGCTGGGCCCTCAGCCCGCGCATCACCAGCGCGTTGATCGTCTCCGGGTTCGGTTTGGCTTGCGCACCGAGGCTCGCGGTCTTCTCGGCGTCGAGCTCGATGATCACCGGGACGTAGAACTTCTCGCGGGGGCCCGAAAGCTGGGCCATGTCGCCGACGCCGAGCAGCACGCTGGTGACGGTGCCGATCTGGACGCCCTTCAGCTTGACGTTCGCGCCTACCGAGAGCCCGCTGACGTCGCTCTCGAAGTAGAGGATGTACTTGTAGGTCTCGCGGAAGTAGCGACCGGAGCCGAAGACCGTCAGTCCGATGATGCCGAGCGCGATGGCGCCGATGACGAAAGCGCCGATGGCCGCCGGATTACTTTTCTTGGACATGTCCGGCCTCCTCGCTGCCGTCGCCGCGATTGAGGAAACGGCGCACCTTCGGATCGGGAGACGAATCGCGCAGCTCGCGGGGATTGCCCTCTGCGATCATCGTGCGCGTCTCCGGGTCGAGGAAAATACTGTTGGTCGCGATCGTGAAAATGCTCGCCAGCTCGTGGGTGACGGCGACGACGGTGGCGCCGAGGCTTTCGCGCAGCTGGAGGATGAGCTCGTCGAGAAGCCGCGAGCTGATCGGATCGAGCCCCGCCGACGGCTCGTCGAAGAACAGGATGTCGGGGTCGAGCGCCATTGCGCGGGCCAGCCCGGCGCGCTTCTGCATGCCGCCGCTGATCTGCGAAGGATAGTAGTCCTCGAATCCGGCCAGCCCGACCAGCGCGAGCTTGAGCGAGGCGACTTCGCGGATCTGCGCCGGGCCGAGCGTCGTGAACTCGGTCAGCGGCAGCGAGACGTTCTCCGCCAGCGTCATCGAGCTCCACAGGCCGCCGCTCTGGTAGAGCACGCCGAAGCCGCGCAGCATCTGCTCGCGCTCTTCGGCCGATGCACGAGTGAAACTGCGGTCCCCGTAGTAGACCTCGCCTTTGGCCGGTTCGAGCAGCCCGATCATGTGTCGCAGAAGCGTGCTCTTGCCGCAGCCGCTCGCTCCCATCACGACGAAGACGTCGCCACGCCGGACCGTGAAATTGAGGTCGTGCATCAGCACGAAATCGCCGAACGCCATCGTCAGGTCGACGACGGTGATGCGCGCGTCTTCGGCAATATCCGGTTTCTTCGGTGCGGGAGCCGCCCCGTTGGCCGGTGCGTTTTCGGTCGCGGAGGCCGGCACTTCAGATGTCGAGGGCATAAAATACCACGGCGAACAGGCCGCAGGCCGAAATGATCGCGACGATGCTGCTGACGACGGCCCTGGTGGTCGCGTCGCCGACGGCCGACGAGCTGGTGCCCGACTGCATGCCGCGCAGGCAACCGAACAGCGCAATGAGGATCCCGTAGACGCTGGCCTTGACGATACCTCCGAAGAGATCGTTCAGCGACACGGCCCACTGTGTGTACTGGTAGTAGGTCACGGGCGACAGCCCGAGGCCCAGTACGCCGACGAAGGCACCTCCGACGATCCCGACCGCATCGGAGTAGAGGCACAGGAGCGGCATCATCAGGGCCAGCGCGATCATGCGCGGCAGCACGAGGAACTCCAGCGCCGAGATCCCCATCGTCGACAACGCGTCGACTTCCTGGTTCACCTTCATGCTGCCGAGCTGCGCAGCGTAAGACGCCCCGGTGCGGCCGGCCATCACGATGCCGGTCATCATCGCGCCCATCTCGCGGACCATCGCCACGCCGACGAGGTTGGCCACGTAGATCGTCGCGCCGAACTGCTGCAGCTGGACGGCGCCGACGAACGCGAGGATGGTGCCGACGAGAAAGCTGATCAGCGTCACGATCGGCAGGGCCTCTGCGCCGGCCTCCTGCATGAACAGTGCGATGTCGGAGCGGCGCACGCGCGCGCGGCCGCGCAGAAGGTTGCCGAATGCGAGGACGACGGTGCCGAGGAACTCGAGCGCTTCGAAGCCTCCTTCGGCAACGGCAGTCACGCGTACGCCCAAGCGTGCGACGAGGTTCTCTTCGTCGGCGGTCGCCCGCGCCCCCTCGCGCTCGGGGACGATTTCGGCCAGGTGCAGCATGCCGCGCACGCCCTCGGGCAGGCCGCCGCGATCGATCGCGATCCCCTTGTCCTTGAGCAGCTGCTCGAAACGCAGCAGGAACACGAGCAGGCCGGAGTCCCAGCGACCGATGTGCGAAGCATCGTAGCGCGCGCTGCGGCGCCCCAGTCGCGTGACCTCGTCCGCGGACGGCTCGGGCGCGGGCAGGCTGCCCTGGATCGACCAGGCGCCCGTCAGCGTGACGAGGGCGGCATCGTCGCCGGCAGTGGAAACCTGGATCGCGGAAGCGGGATTTTCCATGGGGGAGGGCGCTTGCGCACCCGCTCCACGAGATATCGGCCGTCAGACCGACTGGCAAGCCGGGCTGCCGCCGGACCGGCGCGGAGGCGGCAAGCATCGGGCCCGTGGATGCGCAGCCGCGCCCGGATTCGGGCAAACCCTCCGACAGCTGCATCGCCACGGCGCTGCATGCCGTTCCTGCTCACCCGACCCGGGTTTCGCCCGCTTGTCCCTGGCAGCGGCGCAGCTATGTCCTCCATCCGTGCGCCAGGATTTTACGACGATCGACGTCGAGACACGGCAGCCGGGGCTCGTCGAGATCACCGGTCGCGTGCTGGCGTGGCTCGAGGGAACCGGGATCGACGAAGGCATCGTGACGGTGTTCATCCGCCACACCTCGGCTTCGCTGCTCATCCAGGAGAACGCCGATCCGGACGTATGCAGCGACCTCGACGCGTTTCTGCGGCGGCTCGTCCCGGAGGACTCTCGTCTTTACCGTCACACCGCCGAAGGCGACGACGACATGCCGGCGCACATCCGCGCCGCACTGACTGCAACCCAGCTTTCGATTCCGCTCGTCGCCGGAGAGCTGCGGCTCGGAACGTGGCAGGGCATCTACGTGTTCGAGCACCGGCGCGGTCGTTTTCGCCGCAGCGTCGACCTGCACGTGATCGGCGAGTGAATGGCTACGCGAGCTGGTCGAGCTTCTGCTTCAGGTTCGCGATCGCTCGCCGGACGTTGAATTTGAAAAACACCGCGGCAACCGGCTCGACGAGGTGCAAGGGGCCGCGCAGGTGAACCTCGACGGTCCACTGCACGCGCGAGCCGCCGCCGTGGTGCGTCACGACGATGGTGTCGGTGGCCGTGGCCGTGGTGCCGCGGCCCAACAGCACGGCGCGACGGTCGGGCTCCCAGGTCTCGACGTGGTACTCGAAGACATTCGTGATCCCGAACATGCGCACGGTCACGAAGAACCGTGTCCCGAGGCCGACGGGACCCGGAATGATCTGTTCCACCTTGGGAATGCTCGGGTCCCAGGCGGGGGCGTTGTTGAGGTTGGCCAGGTAAGGAAACGCCAGCTCGGGTGACGCGCTGGTTTCGAAGCGTTCGTCGAAAGTCACGGCGCGGACTCTAGCAAACGCGCGCGGGTCTTCGGAACGGCGCCTGCGACGGGTGCCACGGCTCCGGCCCGGCCGGGGACGAGTCTTGACCCAGCTTCGCGACGATCGTCACGCCATTGCCAAGGCCACTTCGATGATGGTTCCGCCGCCGTCGCGCGGCAACGCGCGCGCCGAGCCGCCGTGCCCGAGCGCGATGCGTTGCACCAGCGCCAGGCCGAGGCCGACTCCTCCGCCTTCGCCTTCGCTGGTGCCGCTTCGCCGGTAGAACGCGTCGAATACCCGCTCTCGCTCTTCGACGGGAATTCCCGGTCCCCGGTCGAGCACGCGAAGAGTCGCGATGCCGTCCGTTGTGTGCACTTCGGCTTCGATCACCGAGCCGCCGCCGTAACGGCGCGCGTTCTCGAACAGGTTTCGTGCAAGGCGTCGCAGCAGTCGCGCGTCACCGCGAAGCGACACGGCGCTCCCCCCGACGTCGGCGCCGACACGCGCTCCTTCTTCGGCAACGAGCGCAAGCAGGTCCACCTCGTCGCGACGCTCGAGCTGCGGCGACGCATCGAGCCGACTTGCCAGCAGGATCTCGCCGATCAGCTCGTCGAGCTCGTCGATGTCGTGCGCAATGCGTTCGCGCACCTCGGGCCTGGTGCTCTCACCGGCCAGCTCGATGGCCACGCGCATCCGTGCCAGCGGCGAACGCAGCTCGTGGGATGCCATGGCCAGCGCGTCTTTCTGCGCGTGGACGAGCTTCTCGATCCGCTCGGCAGCACGGTTGAAGCTGCGCGCGAGGTCGGCGATTTCGTCGCGGCCTTCGACCGGCACTCGCGCCTTGAGGTCGCCGCGTCCGAGATCGTCGACGCCGCTGCGAAGCCTTTCCAGCCGGTGCGTCAGTCGGTGCGCGACCGGCAGGCTTGCGAGCGCGAGCGCGCCCGCGAGCATCACGATCATCAGCAGCGCGCGGAACGGGCGGTACGGGTGCTCGCTGTCGCGGGCGGCCAGCAGGCGGCGCCCGTCGGGCAATGCCAGCACGGCCACCATTCCATGTCCGGGTGAGTGGCCGATGCCGCTGCCGTCGTCGCCGCCGCGCAGCGGCAGGCGGGGGGCCTCCAGCTTTTCGCCGATGCTGGCGACAGCGGCGCCGCCGCGGTCGAGCAGGGTAAGGTCCGCACCGAACTTGGTCGCCAGCCGCGAGAGCGCGTCCTGCTGCTCGGCAGCAGGATGGTCCGCACCGGGAAGCGCATCGCCGACGAGCTGGGCCACGCCGGCCAGGAACATGTCGGCCTCGCGGTCGCGCGGCGCGATCCACCACACGACGCAGGTTGCGAGCGCGAACAGGCCGAGCGCCATCACGAGCGCGAAATAGATCTGCAGGTGGAGCCGGTGACGCATGCCGTGGCGGCCGGCAGCCGCGGCAAGGCTCACCGCGAGTCCTCGTCCTGGCGTCTTGCGAACAGGTAGCCGGTGCCGCGGATCGTCAGCAGCCGGCGCGGGCTTTGCGGGTCGTCCTCGATGGCGGCGCGGATGCGCGAGACGTGCACGTCGATGCTGCGATCGAAGGCCTCGTGCTCGCTGCCGCGCACGCGGTTCATGATGGTATCGCGCGTCATCACGCGTCCGGCGTTTTCCGCCAGCGCACACAGAAGATCGAACTGGTAGCCGGTCATCGTCTTTTCGGCGCCGTCGATGCGCACGACGCGGGCGTCACGGTCGATCTCGAGGCGGCCGAACCGCAACACCGAATCCGGTGCGCGCCCCGCTGCGCCTGCGCGGCGAAGCACCGCCTTCAGGCGCGCGAGCAGCTCGCGGGGATTGAACGGCTTGGGCAGGTAGTCGTCCGCCCCGAGCTCCAGTCCGACGATGCGGTCGGTCTCTTCACCGCGCGCGGTCAGCATCAGGATCGGCACCGACGATTTCGCGCGGATCGCGCGGCACACGTCGAGCCCGTCGCCGTCGGGCAGCATCACGTCGAGGATCACGGCGTCGAACTCCGAACGGGCGAGCGTGGCCTGGCCGGAAGCCGCGTCGCCGCGCGCAGTGACTTCCATGCCGCTTTTTGCCAGGTACTCGGCGACCATCGCCGAAAGCGCACGGTCGTCTTCGATCATCAGGATTCGCTCGGCCACGTCGGTCTCCGTCCGGGGCCAGCGTACTTGCTCAGGAGCGGCGGCGGAAGCGGTCCAGCCTTTCGAGCAGCTCGCTGCGCTGCGCGGGCGTCAGGACGTCGGCGCTGTCGGCGATCGCCGACGCGACGATTTTCGACATGTTGTCGGCGAGCGAAATCTCCTGCGTGCGGATGTTCTCGATGGCGGTGCGGTCGATCGAGGCCGCCGAGAGCACCGAGCGCAGCTCTTCGCGCGCGGCGCGGTGCCTTTCGACGACCGGAAACAGGTCGCTCACGGCCCCGTCGACGATCTTCTGGACTTTCTCCTGCTGGCCGGTCGATGCGTCGAGGTGGCGCAGCGCGAACGAGACGACGAAGTCGGCGCGGTCGCGGGCGTCCTCGGCGCTCACCGGGCCGTCGCCGCCGGAGCGCGGCCCTGCCAGGGCACCGAAAGCGGCCTCGGCCGCCGGCATCGTCGCGCCGATCGCGAAACCGATGAGGCCGGCACCGAGGATGCCGAGCACGACACCGGCGGCAAAGCCGCGGCGCTTCTGGCGGATCGTGCAGGGCGGGGCTTCGTCGTCCGCGGGCGTATGGGAAGCAGGGGGAAGAGCGGGAATCGTCGTGTCGTTCATTGCTGCGTCTCCTTTCTCGTCGATGCCCTCACAGGCGAGCGCATCGTGGCGGAGCCTGGCTTCTCGAGTTCGTCGCAAAGGTAAAGTTTCGTGAAGCGCAGTGGTGGGCGCCACAGGTGACGGGAAATCACCGCCAGTTGCACGACTGTCGAGCCGGCTTGGGGGGCACGGCCGGCTTGGGGAGCACGACCGTCGCCGGGGATCCAGGCTGCCGCGAAAAGGTGCCGCAGCGAGCTGTGGGACTCATTGGACCGTCTGGATCGAGTCCGGGTCGTCCTCGGTCGGAGTCATCGTCAGCACCAGCGCGGCCGCGACGATCAGCCCGATGTCTTCGCGAATCCTCAGCTCGAACGCGAGCCAGGTGCCGATGATGGTCCAGAACAGCGGCACGACGAAAAGCACGCGCGCGTAAGGCGCACGCGTGAGCAACAACATTCCGAACGTGAAGATCGTGACGGGCGTCGGCACGCCGAAGCTCGGCGACGTCGGATGCGCGTGACCGAGCAGCGCCGCCAGCGAAGGATAGGCGACGAGCGCATAGAAGATCAGCATGATGCCGGCAAGGTGGCGCGGACCGTTGTGGGCCCAGAAGCGCACGTCATGGCGCAGCACGCCGAAATGCAGCAGGAATGCGGCCTGGAGCGCGAAGATCCCTCCGAAGAGATAGCCGAGCGGAGTGATGCGGCTCAGGAACCCGCTGCTGTAGATCAGCCCCGACCATGCCCACAGCAGCGACATCAGCGCGGCGGCAACGCGGTCGCGGCGAGGTCCGGGGAACAGCGCGAGGCAGACGGTGCCGAACGCGATGAGGCTCAGGATTTCGGGCGCCGGCCACAGCGCCTGGTTGTACGCGGTGAAGACGCCGAGGAATTCGTCGCGTCCGACGTTCAGTGGCAGCGGCATCGTGCCGCCTCAGCCGAAGTAGTCGGGCTCGTTGCCGGGCGCCCACTTGATGTTGCAGCCAATGCTCGGGTGCTGGTCCGAATCGACGTGGCGCCCGTCGAGCACCGCGTCGATTGCGGCGCGAAGCTCGTTGCCGGTGACCGGGACGCCACTGCCAGGGCGGCTGGCGTCGAGGCGCCCGCGGTAGACGAGGCTGCGCCACTGACCGCCGGAGCTCTCGAACAGGAAGAAATCGGGAGTGCACGCCGCGTGGTACGCCTTGGCTACCTCCTGCGTGGAATCGAACAGGAACGGGAATTTCCAGCCGAGACGGGTGGCCAGGTCGCGCATGTGCTCCGGCCCGTCCTGCGGATGGCTGGCGATGCTGTTCGAGTTGATCGCAACGATCGAGATGCGCCCTTCGTAGTCGCGCTGCAGCTCGGCGAACTGGTCGCGCACGTGCACGACGAACGGACAGTGGTTGCAGAGGAACATCACGAGCAGCGGAAGCCGCTGCGGCAAATCGGCCAGCGAGAACGTGCGGCCGCCGACGGCATCGACGAGGCGGAAATCCGGCGCCGCCGTCCCGAGCTCGAGCATGTCGGACGCCGTCTGCACCATCGTGCCTATCCCAAAGCGGAAATTGGGGACAGGCACAACCCGCAACCGGCGCGCGGTCGCGGTGTGCGACAGAAAGGGATTTTTCGCGGGAGGCGGCGACGAGGACCGGTACGGAAGTTCATGGCAACTCGCGCGCTGGCGCGAGCCCGCTTCGCGACATCCGTGCCGGTCCCCTGCGTCCCGCTAGAAAACGTACTCGAAGCCAATGCCGCCGGGGACTGCCGCCAGGTGAAACTCGGGCGGATCCATCGCGGCCGGCCGTCCGTCGAACTGGCTCTGGTAGTCGTCCCAGTCCGAGATCGCCCGCGTCGGGTGCGTCCAGATGTGCGCCTCGGCCGAAACTTCGCTGATGCCGAAGTCCCTCCATCCGATTTTCCTTTCGCCGAAACCGTACGCCACTCCGAGGCCGACGCCGAGATTGAGCGTGAGGCTCGTCAGGTGCTGCTTCCACGAATACCGCATGTGGCTGATCTGCGCCTGTTCGCGAAGGGTTTTCTCGGCCAGCGCGAGGCGCTCGGCGCACCCCTGCGGCGTGGCCTTCGAGATCGAGCGCATCGGTGCGGAGCCGTAGATCGCGGCATGTGGCCGCAAAAGCAGCTGAGCGATTCCGACGGCGCTCTTTCCCGCCTGGAAGCCGGCTGCAGCCTGGCGGCCGTCGTCGTGCTGCGTGATCGCTTTATAGGTCTCGTAGCCGACGCCGATCGAGAAGACGCTCATCCAGCTTCCCCACCACCAGTCCATCGCGCGCTTTCCTTCGTCGAGGCGGGACTCGAGGAACTTCAGTCGCGCTTCGGTGTTGGGATCGCAGGTCTGTGCGACCGCACGGGCAGACGGGACGACGACGAGAGCCGCGACGAGGAGCGCGGCAATCATGCGGGATTCGGTTTTCGAGCGACGGTGGAGCATTGGGACCTCCGGGTCGGTACGCGTCCTCGGACGGCGCGACCGCTTTCGTTCGATCATTGGGGACGGAGTTGGTTCATGCGGCGGCTGGCTCAGCGCGGGTCGAGGATCAGCACAGGGATGTCCCGCGTCGTACGCGCCTGGTAATCGGAATAGTCCGGATACATCCTGCACAGCAACGGCCAGTAGCGCTCTTTTTCTTCGTTTGTCCCCCGTCGCGCCGTCATCGGACGCCGTGTGGCCCCGATCTCGATCTCGACGTTGGCGTCCGCTTCGACGTTCTTCACCCACTGAGGGTCCCCGGCCATTCCGCCCTGGGAGCCGACGACCACGACGCGGGGTCCGTCCTCGAGGTAGAGAAGTGGCGCCGTTCGCTTCTGTCCCGACTTCCGGCCGGTAGTCACCAGCAGCAGGATCGGCGCGTTGTACATCCAGCGCCCGCCGATGCGCCCGCCGCTCAGGCGGTAAATCCAGGCGTTGACGGCCGACATCACGTGGATCAGCGGCTTGGCGATCCTCTCCTCACTGGCGGTAAACGGACGCGGCATTTTTGTGGCCTGGGTCATTGTGTTCCTCTTTACTGCCGGCCGCTGCTGCCGCAAACGCCGCGGCCCCTCCTTCGGGCAACGGCCATGCGGCGGGCGGCCGATATCGAGGCGCCGCAGGCGCCGGTGCGCTCAGCAGCGCCGCGGGCGCTGAAGCGCTCAGCAGCAGGAGATCTCGAGGGACTCGAGCCCGCGAAACACGAACTGGTCGCGAAAACGCGCCGGGCCGGCGGCCTCGATGCGGGAGAAACGTTCGAGAAGGCGCGAAAGCGTCGCGACGGCTTCGCCGCGGGCGAGGCTGGCGCCGAGGCAGAAATGAATTCCGCTGCCGAACGAAAGCGGCTCGATGCCCTGCCTGCGGACGTCGAGTCGGTCCGGCTCGGCAAAGCGTGCGGGGTCGCGATTGGCAGCTCCGAGGATGGTCAGCACGCCGTCGCCGGCAGCAATCGGGTGGCCGGCAATTTCCATGTCCTCGAGCGCCGAACGGCCGCTCAGCAGGATGGAGCCGTCGAAACGCGCCAGCTCTTCGACCGCGTTCGGGATTCGCGACGGATCCTCGCGAAGAAGGGCGAGCTCGTCGGGATTGGCCAGCAGGTGGTGCATGCCGTTGCCGATCAGGTTGGTCGTCGTCTCGAAGCCTGCACCGAACAGCAACAGGCTCATCTGCACGATCTCGTCGTCGCAGAGGCGGTCGCCTCCTTCCTCCGCCTGCAGCATGCGGCTCATCATGTCGTCGCAGGGCTGCTTTTTCTTTTCGCGCAGCAGCTCCTCGAAGTAGTCGACCATCCAGCGCGCGGCGACGTCGGCGACCTCGACGTCCTCGCGCGTCACATTCATCTCGAGCGTGCGCGTGTTGGCGCGCACGGCGTCGCGAAACGGCGCGCGATCGGCCTCGGGTACTCCGAGAAGGTCGCCGATCACCGTGACCGGAAGCGGGAAAGCGAGCGCATCGAGAAGCTCTCCGCCGCCGGCTTCGGCGAGCGGATCGAGAAGGCGGTCGACGGTCGCGGCGATGCGCGGCATCAGCTTTTCGACGGTGCGCGGGGTGAAGGCCCGGGCCACCAGGCGTCGCAGCCGCGTGTGCTGGGGCGGATTGGCGAACAGCAGCGAGCTGTCGCCGTAGGCGAGCGAGAGATGGTCCCTCCAGTCGTCGAAGCCGAGCCGTTGCATCGCGCCCGGCCAGTCCTTTCCGCCGCGCGAATCGCGCAGTGCCGCATGGCAGTCGTCGTAGCGCGTCAGCACCCAGATACCGAGGCTGCAGCGGAAGACCGGCGCGGCGCTTCGCACGTCGTGAAGCGTCGCGTAAGGATCGCGGCGCACCTCCGCATCGGTGACGAGAGTGAGGAAGGCCGCGTCGGCTCGCGCCGGATCCTCTGCCATTCGCTGCGCCGTGCTCACTGCTGGGGCCGCCCCTTGAGCGAGTCGACGACGCGGGTGCCGACCGGCTCGTCCAGCTCGGTGTCGGTGCACTCGGTCAGCCGTGCGAGCATCTGGTAGTAGCCGATCGTCAGGATCGTCTCGACGATCTCGCGGTCGCTGAAGTGACGCTTCATCGCGGCAAAAACGGCGTCGCTGCAGCGGACGTTCTTCGCACTGTCGTCGACGAACGCGAGGAAGGCTTTTTCTTTTTCGTCGAAGCAAGAGGCGGTGAGATTTCCCTTCTCGACCGCGTCGATCTGCTCGCGGGTGGCGCCGCAGGCCTCTGCGATCGGCACGTGCTGGATCCACTCGTAACGGCCGCCGTAGGACGCCGCGGCCATCAGGATCGCGTATTCGCGAAGCTCGGAGTCGAGCTGCTGCGCCGAAAGGATCGAGCTGCCGAGCGACATCAGCGGCCTCATGCTCGTCTGCGCATGGGCCATCATGCGGAAGATGTTCAGCTTGACCGGCAGCGCGCGGAAGATCGCCTGCAGGTCTTCGGGGGCGGATTCCATGTTCAGCGGTTCGATTCTCGGCATGAATGCTCCTTGCACGTTGCGGCAGAGTTGTGGCAACTTTGTGGCTGAAACCCGCGTTCAGGCCATGAAGAGGCCGCCGTTGGTGTCCAGCGAAACTCCGTTGATGTACGAGGCATCGTCGGATGCCAGGAATGCGATCGCGGCTGCCTGCTCCTGCGGCGAAGACAGGCGGCGGATCGGCATGAAGTACTCGTAGGCGGCAATCCGCCTGGCACGCGCCTGCGCTTCTTCATCCGAGCGCGACTGGCGCACGCCGCCGGCGCGGATCATCGGCGTGTCGACTCCGCCCGGGCAGATCGCGTTGACGCGCACTCCGCGCGGGCCGTAGTCGAACGCAAGGTGGCGCGTCAGCCCGAGCAGCCCGGCTTTGCTCGACGTGTACGCAAGTCCGCCGTTGGCGCTCTTGCTGCGGCCGGCCAGCGACGAGACGTTGACGACGGCGCCGCGGCCGCGCGCGGCCATGCCGGGAAGAATGGCGCGGCACGTGTGGAAAGGACCGCTCAGGTTGACGGCAAGGATGAGGTTCCAGCGATCGTCGTCGAGCCCCTCGATGCCTTCGATGCCTGCCGTGTCCCCGATGCCGGCGACGTTGGCGAGGATGTCGACCGGGCCGAGCGCGCTTTCGGTGGCCGAAACGGCATCGGCGACGCTGCGGCTGTCGGCGACGTTGCACTCGATTGCGGCGGCGTGAGCGCCGGTCTCCCTGGCTTCTTCGCTCACCGCTGCTGCGCCCGCGCCGTTTCGGTCGACGCACGCGACGGCTGCCCCTTCCCGCGCCAGGCGCAGCACCGTTGCGCGGCCGATTCCGCTGGCCGCCCCGGTGACGAACGCGACGCGCCCGTGAAAGCGGGCACTGCTGGAAGTTCCCATTGCGGCCCTGATAGCGGTCGCGCGCGGCGTCGTCCAGATGACGCCGCCGCTAGCGAGTCCTCGGCAGCTGGCCGGCTGGGCGAACGAGCATCTGGTGAAAAAAGAGAGTCCGGACTCGTGACGGCCAGAGAAAGCCTTCGGACTGGTCGGGTTACGTGTCGAAACGCATTGCGACCGAAAAATGGGGACTCCATTCGGTGGGTGTACCATCAGCGGTGTGCCGCAATCGCTCTCTCGTGCCGCGCACCTGGCGTTCTGATCCTGAGGACCTTGATGCGGTGCTCCGGGTTTCGCTGGTCGTTTCGCGGACGGTGTCGTCGGCCAACGTTCGGCCGACTGAACTTGAAGGGGCTGTTAAACGCCGGACTGGTCCGACGGGCCACGGCGGCACTTTCCAGTGCCACTCTCGCTCTCTGAGTGCGCTCTTTCGGAGAGACTCGCGAGATTGTTTAACGGCGAACTGTTAAACACCGCACCGCCAGTTCGGGGGAAACTCAGCGTCGCAGGGATTGACACGGGGAAAGCAGAAGCGCACTTCTCGACCCGGCGCTACAGCGCCATGCGTTTCGCGGATCAAGTTCCGAAAGGAGGTTGTTCCTGGTGATCGAGGAGTAAGACATGGACACGCCACCGGGTCAGAACCGGCGCCGCCCAGCGTGACCTTGCCGCGGCGCCTTTCGAAAAGGTCATCTTCTGTAGAACGCTCCGGGTTCGGTCCGGAGTCATTCGAGCCGATGTGCTCACACTGTGAAAAGCCTGCCCGCGGGAACGTGAGGCAGGCTTTTTTTACGCAAAGGCAGGGCCAGGTTACACCCGCGCAGTACTCGAGTCCGCGTGAGCGCGGAAGGCGCCAACGTGGCCGCCGTCGCAAGACATCGGCGACAGTTCCGTCGCTCATCAACTGGTACTCGTTTCCGAGGCAGCAGTGGTCGACGAAACCGCCAGGTCATTGGATTCAGAACTGGCAACCCTTTCACGGCAGAGAGCGCATGGGCCTCGTGGCGTATACTGACGGCAGTCCCTTTGTTTCGATCAGCGCCGCCTCGTTGAACGTGCTCCCGCAAGATCCGATCCCGTTGCCCACTTCAGACGCAGCGTATTTCAATCAGGTTCCGTCCGTCATCGTTCAACTGATCGATTCGGATGGACTTTGCCTAATGAGCGAGTTTCCGGCTTCGTCGACCACGGCGAACACCTCGCGGCAGTTCGTCGCCAGAATTCCGTAACCGGTCGGTCGTAGGACCATCACTTGGGTCTGGACCGGCTCGATGCTGTAAATTCCCGTTGTGCGCGGCTTACCTCGTAGAGGTCAGAGCGTCGCAACGTCACGACTGCACGAGCAGACTACTGCTGCGCTATAAACTCCCGAAACTTACCGGATGGCTTCTCGAGTCGGACCGTGACTCCGCGCATTCCATAAGAAGCACCCTTGGGGCGCGATTCCCAGATGACCACATCCCACGAGTCTCCGCGGTCCGTCACGTGACTTTTGAGGGTTGGCGACGACACATTCACCGCTCCAACGTCCGCAGCATATTTCTTGCCGAGCGCGATGATCTCGGGCTCAGTCAAGATTCGCTGCACTTCGGCTACGGTGTCGTTGACTGGGGTCGCTCGCTTACTGGACGGTTTATCGGGGTCATCGGCAAAACAGACCCACGCGCCTTGGAGCGCGACGACAATCGAGAGCTCGCGACGAGCGCGTCTCGGCTTATCAGAGGTCTGCGAGCCATTCCTTCTCTCACTCCGGACCCCGGACTGCCGGGCGCCAAATCTCGATCAGCGGCCGCCCACGTACGCTACAAACTCATACAGCGCCTCGTCTTGGCCTGTGTTGATACGCCAGGCGCCAGTGTACGAGCCTGCCGGCATGCTGACTGTTCCGCCGAGCTCACAGACGGTTGCATGACCGGCGAGAAAATCGACTACCGTCATAGACGGTAGCGTGATGGTCTGGTCTGCGACAGTCCGCTGGTCTGTCGCGGGTACGTGATAGGCGTTGCTCAGGAACTCGGGACGGCCAGCGGAGAGAGATTTCTGTCACCAAAAACCGGGGGTGCCGAGAGAATCGGTCATGATCCCGTACGGCTAGGATCCCGCGGCAGGGGAAATTCGCGCCGCCCGATAGGACAATATGGCTGGGCTGCAGCTGTTTTCCCGGGGAATTCGAAAACTGACGCGGTAAGTCCCGGGAATGCCCCTCGATTCAGCGCCCCCTCGGGCCGGCCCCTCTTGCTGGGCCGATTGGTGGGCCTCCTGCCTGAGCGCAACGCCGCTCCGCCCCGGAACCTTGGGCACTATTGTGTGCGTATCCCAGAAATGGGATAAGGGCTCGTGGCCCGGCCCCCGGCGAAAGGTGAACGTCCGCTTGATTGGGTCGGTTCCTCGAAGAACGACTTTCTGGCCTTTCCGGAGTACGTCCTGCACGCCTTCCAGAAGAAGTCGCCGAGCGGGACTCGAACTGCCCGCGGGGATGCCGAACAGGTCGAGCGCCGGTTGAAAATCGCGCAGCAGGACTACGAGGCACGATATGGCAAGCGCAAGAACTAAGAAGGCCGGAGATGAGACCATCACGCGTGGTACGACCAATGTGTTTGCCGATCTCGGCTATGCGGATGCCGAAGAGCGACAGACAAAGCTGCGGCTCGCGCACGCAATCAATGCGATCCTCGAGCAGCGGCATCTAGTGCAGGCGGACGCAGCAAAGGTGCTGGGTGTCAACCAGCCGAAAGTCTCGGCATTGACCCGCTACAAGCTCGACGGGTTCTCGGTCGAGCGGTTGATGCTTTTCCTGACGTCTCTTGATCGGGATGTGGAGATTGTGATCAAGAAGAAAAGGTCGAATCGGAAGCCGGCGCGCATCTCTGTCATTGCTGCGTAGCTGGCTAGCCCAGCGTCCCGATCAACACGCTATATCGCCCACGGGCTGCATCTCTATTCGGACCTCACCGAGTGGGCGCAACGAATGCCTGACGCTTCCGCGGGCAGATCCTACGGCCAGTCGCTAGACACTCTCTCGGGAGTGATTTGGATGGTTTAACTCGCATCACAACACCGACGCGTTCGGAAAGTACTTCTGCCTCCGCTGGCGCACCACGGACGCCGAAAGCGTCCGCCATGCAAAAGGATCAGCGCGGGGGAAGCGGCGCCGACCGTGCATCGGCCCGGCGCTGGTCCTCGCCGATACTGAGGCAGGCGGCAGCAAGAAAGACGAGGCCGAAGCCGTCGCCGATCAGGCTACCGGCCATCAGCGCACTTCCGAGCGAGCCGAGCACCTGCGACAGCCTGCCGACGACGTACGGTCCGAGCGCGAGCCCGATAAACGTGATCACGAGCAGGTACACCGCGCCCGCGCTGCCGCGCAGCGCCGGCGGCACGAGGTCGTGCACGCATGCGATGCCGGCTCCGATCCAGGCCGACGAGACGAACATCAGCGGAGCGACGATGACAAACGCGACGGCGTTCGACGAAGAGGCGAGTACCGCGGCAACCAGCGGCGGCGTCGCGCAAGCGACGAGCATGCCGGTCCACAGGCGTCCGCGCACGTCACGCTGGCGCAGCACGTCGGCGAGCGCGCCGCCTGCATTGACGCCGAGCCATCCGGCCACGGCAGCGATTCCGCCCACCGTGAATCCGACCTCGGAGGCAGGAATGCCGCGCACGCGCATGAACCACGGCGCAGCCCAGTAGCCGACCGAGTAGCCGGTGAAAGCAAGGAATCCGAAGCCGGCGGCCGCGCGACGCAATGTCCGTACATGAAGGATTTCGCGCGCCGTAGCGGGATCGCGACGCGACAGCGCCTGCACCCACGACGTTGCTGCGTAGACGCCGACGCCAACGGCGCTCCATTGCGCTGCATCCGAGGTTGCTGCCGCCAGCAGCCACGCCGGGATCGCGATCGGGATCGCAGCGGCAACGTTGCGTGCGAGCGCGCCGCGGCCGCCTTCGGTTGCCGCCGTCCACAGCGTCAGCGGAGGCAGCACGGCCCGCAGCTCGCGGAAAAACTCGGCGCCTGGCGAGACCGGTGCCGCTTTGGCGGTGCCTTCGCGCAGCGGCTCGCGAAGCGATCGCGTCCACGCCGCGACGAGCAGGCCGGGAAGCCCGACGACGAGAAACGCGACCTGCCATCCGCGAAGCCCCCACGGCGTGGCGGCGCCGACAAAAGCCGCATCCCAGCGGTCGACGATCTGGCCCCCGAGCATCAGCCCGAGGCCCGCCCCGATGTAGATGCCGCTCGAGTAGATCGCGAAGACCGTCGCGCGCCGTGCAGGCGGATACCAGTCCGAAAGCAGCGAAAACGCCGCGGGGGACGCGCTGGCCTCGCCGACGCCGACTCCGATCCGCGCGGCGGCGAGCGTGCCGAAGCCGCGCGCGAACCCGGAGCACGCCGTCATTGCGCTCCAGAAGGCCAGTCCGACGGCGATCAGCGAGCGCCGCGTCCACACGTCCGCAAGGCGCCCGAGCGGAATCCCGAACAGCGCGTAGAACACCGCGAAGGCCGTGCCGAACAGGAAACCCATCTGCGAGTCGGAAAGACCGAGGTCCGCGCGGATGCGCTCGTTCAGGATCGACAGGATCTGGCGATCCAGGAAGTTGAGAACGTAGACGACGACGAGAACGCCCAGGGCGTAGTGCGGATACCAGCCGTCACCTGCTCGCGTGCTGCCGGGCGTTTCGCCGTCGGGACTGGCAGCGGGCGGTACGGCCATGCTAAGGCGGACCCTGCATGAACGCCGCTCCTCACGCCAGCCGCATCGTCATCGACGCCTGTCCTTTGTGCGGCGCGACGAAGTGGTCGTTGCATTGTGGCGCGGCCTCGCGGTCGCGCGGCGGTGAAGGCACGAGCGGGCGTCCCCTCGACGGCGAGGACTCGTCCGAAGCCGAGTGGGTTCGCTGCCAGTGCGGGCTCGTCTTCAAGCACCGCGAAGCAATCGACGCCGTCGACGCGCACGGCGACGGCGACGCGGCGCACGCGGGCCACTACGATTCGCGCTATTTCGGCCGTTATGCGCGGCGCCGGCGCCGCCGCGTTCGCAAGGCGCGGCGCCAGATCCTCGATGCGCTGGAGTTCGCACCGCAAGGCCGTCTTCTCGATGTGGGGTGCTCGCTCGGTTACACGATGGAGGCGGCACGCAGCCTCGGGCTCGAGGCCTGCGGTGTCGATGTCTCGGCCGTTGCCGTCGAAGAATGCCGGCGGCGCGGGCTCGAGGCCCGCGCCGGAACGTTGGAACAGCTGCCGTGCGAGGACGGGAGCATCGCGGTCGCAGTGCTCAAGCACGTCTTCGAGCACACTCCGGCCCCGCGCGCCGCGCTCGGCGAGCTGAGGCGCGTGCTCATCAAGGACGGAGCGGTGTTCCTGGCCGTGCCGAACCTCGGTTATTTCAAGGCAGCACGAAGCCCGCAGACCTCGCGGTTCTTTCGCGGCGAGGCCGGCCGTGCGCACTTCGTCTATTACACGCCGGCAACGCTCGCGCGCCTGCTCGAAAGCGAGGGTTTCGTCGTCTGCAGCGTGCACCCGTTGCTGCGGCACCGAAGAGCGGGCCCGCTGCGCCGGCTGCTCGAGGCAGCGCAGGCGCCGCTGCGCGCGCCGTTTCGCGCGCTCGTGGACGTGCTCGGCCTGCGCAAGGAATTCTGGCTCGTCGCCGTCAGGATGTGAGCTGGCGCAGGATGGTCGCCGTGTCGAAATAGACGCGCTCGCAGACCAGGTCGCGGTCCTCGAACACGAAGAACGCGGCCATCCGGCACCGGAACTCGCGACCGGTCGGATCGAGTCCCGCCAGCGGCCCGTTGTGGGTGCCGAGCAGCCAGAACTCCGCAACCACGGCGTCGTCGCAGTGATGCAGCGCGATCAGCTCGTTGCGCTGGTCGGGAAAGGCCGCGCGGCTGGTACGGAAATACTCCGAGACCTCCGCGGCCCCGTCGTGCACCTGCCCGGTCGCGATCAGCTCGTAGCGCGGATGCCGGAACGTGGCGAGCGTACGCTCGAACTCGTGGACGTTCTCGGACTCCATGTGCTCGCGCACGGTGCGCTCGCGGTGGGCACGCAGCTCCTGGTCGCTCGTCGTCATTTCATGTCTCCGGTTCGGCCCTTGGTGCCTCGACGATCGTCGCCTTGGCCAGCGCGAGCAGCTCTGCGCCGACGCCGGCAAGGAAGCGGATCTGGATGTGGCGTGTGCGCCCGGTGCGATGGATCACTTCGCCTTCGCAGACGAAGTGGTCCTTGATCGGGCGGAAATAATCGAGCGAAAGGCTCGCGGTGTTGAGCCAGGTCGTCGGTGGCTCGCCGCGATGCGCGGCACGACCGGTGAACACCGCGATGAAGTCGGCATACACCGGCGTGAAGCCGCCGAAGAGATCGCCGCGGGGATTGCGCACCTGGGCCGGCAGGTGGCAGGCCACGCGCAGGAAACCTTCGCGCTCTTCGAGCAGGTCCCAGTCGTAGGCTTCGAGGAAATCGCCGATCGGATGACCGTGCCCGATCACCCGGCGCGGATCGCTCGTGTGCCATTTGCGCACCAGGGCCTCGAGCGGATGAGCGCCGCGGTCCTTTCCCGTCGTCGGTGGTGTGGGCGGCATCGGCGCCTGGTCAGTTCTGCGCCGGCACGTCGCCGGCGGGCACTTCGGAGCCGGCAGAAGGCGCTGGCTGCGATGGCGAAGCAGCAGACGGAACGCCCGCCGGTGTCAACGTGCCTTGCTGGGCAGCGGCGCCGGCCGACGGAGCCTTCGACTCGGTCGGCTTCGCTGCGTCCGCGTCGGCTTTCTTCCTGGCTTCTTTCTGGGCATCGTCGCGCGCCTGGATGGCCTGGGCCGTCGTGCGCTGCGTCGTCGCGTCGGCGGTCTTGCCGGCCTTTTCGAGGGAATCGGCCAGGGCCAGGCGGTTGTCGGCGACGTCGGGCGCCAGGTCTACCGACTTGCGCAGCGCATCGATGCTCGAGTCGATGGTGCCGAGGTCGTAGCGGCAAAGGCCGATGTAGTACCACGCGAACGCGGCCAGCGACGGGTCGAGCTGCATCGCCTGCCACAGCGCAGGCTCTGCGTCGGCCGGTTTTCCCAGCTCGCGATAGACGATGCCGCGGTTGTAGTAGATCTGCGCGGCGAGCTTTTTCGTCTCGGCGTCCTGCTTCGGCAGCGGGCCGGGCATTTTCGAAAGCGCGATGTCGTAGGCCGCAAGCGCTTTCTGCGGCAGGCCGTGTCTCTGGAAAATGAACCCGAGCGCTGCCTGGTTGTCGTAGGAATCCGGCCTCTCCTGCACGAGCTTGAGGTACGGAGCGAGGTTTTCCTTGAGCAGGCCGCGCGCAGAGTTGAGCGCGTCGGTCGTCATCGCGTTCGCGGGCTCCATCGCGAGCGCACGCTCGAGAGTCTCGATGCCTTTGCCGTAGTTCTCGGCCTGGCAGTACGTGATGCCGAGGGCCTGCACGAATTCGGCGCGCTTGGGGTCGAGTGCGATCGCGCGCTGCAGCGTTGCGATCGCCCTCGGATACTCCTGGCGGCCCCGGTACGACCACGCGAGATAGTAGAGCGCGACGGGATCGTTCGGCCGCGCCGCCAGTACCTTGTTCGCCGATTCCTCGGCGTCGCCGAAATCGCGCAGCGTCACGAGAAGGCGCATCAGCTCGACCTGGGGCTCGATCGACGAGGGATCGAGCTCGTAGGAGCGGCGGCAGTCGCCGACCGCGTCGAACCATTCTTTCCTGGCCGCGCGATCGCGGCAGCGTGCCAGCAGATGGGCAGGATTGTTGTTGTCGAACTTGTCGGGCGCAGGAGCAGTGGCCGGCGGCGCCGGACCTGCCTGCAACTGCACGTGTCCTTCGCCCGGAGCCAGCGACGGCACCGGCGCCACGCTGCCTTGCGGCGCCGCACCGGGCTTGGCCTGCGCCTGTGCCTGCGCTTCGGCTGCATGACGGGCAGCAGCCGGCCCTTCCTCGACGCTCTCGACCTTGTGCATCGAAGCGCAGCCGGCGGCCACGCAGAGCATGGCCGCGCAGGAAGCCGCGCGCACGAAATACACGCTGGAGGAAACTGGACGAAAGGCGGTCACGACGCGGGACTTCAGCGCCGGTCCGCGCAGCGCACCGCTGCGGTGCTGACACGCACGATGCGCAGATCGCCGAACGGAGTTCCGACCCCGCTGTTGAGCGTAAGCGCGACTGCCAGGTTGCGATCGAGGTCGGCCCAGGCCCCCGAGCCTCCGAATCCGAAATGGCCGATGCCGCGCCCGACGCCGACGCCGAGTCCCATCGTGAACGGGCGGTGATAACCGAGCCTCCACTGCATCGGGAACGGAACGACGCGGTCGATCGTGCGGTTCTGGACGGCCGATGCCTTGTGCAGCGTCTTCTCGGACATCAGGCGCACGCCGTTGCTCTCCCCGCCTGCCGCAAGCGTCGCATACATCGTCGCGAGCGCGCGGGCGGTGAACAAGCCGTTGGCCGACGGAATGCACGCTGCGGCGAACTCCGGCGAGTTGAAATCGAGCTCGTCGATGCCGTGGGGGATCAGCGCGCGCTCGGCTTCGCGAAGGTCCACGGGGATCCCGAGCATGCGCAGCCAGCGATTGACGACTCCAAGGTAGCTTCGCGTGCGGTCGGCGCCGCCTTTCTGCCCCTGCATGCCGCCGAGGATCAGCGGGGCCTTGTGCACCAGCGCGGCTTCCGGACAGCCGACGTGGAATCCCTCGAGACCGAGCGGCTGGGTGATCTC
The DNA here is from genome assembly GCA_036493895.1 of Candidatus Binatia bacterium. Classification (NCBI taxonomy): domain Bacteria; phylum Candidatus Binatota; class Binatia (SeqCode); species Binatia bacterium. The sequence continues at coordinate 66,172 of DASXOZ010000081.1, forward strand.
CTCGTCGAGCACCTGCGCGAACGGTTTTCCCGTCACGCGGCGCACGATCTCGCCGACGAGGTAGCCGTACGTCAGGCCGTGGTACCCGTGGTACTTGCCGGGCTCGTGAATGGGGTGGGCCGCCTCCAGGGCGTGCACCATGTATTCCCAGTCGAGCATCCGGCGCGCGTGATCGATCATCCCGCGGATGTCGTAGAGGCCCGCCTCGTGGCACATCACCTGGCGGATCGTGATCTTGTGCTTGCCGCCGTGCGCGAACTCGGGCCAGTGCTTCGCGACCGGCTCGTCGTAGTCGACGAGGCCCTTGTCGGCAAGGATGTGAAGCACCGTCGAGGCGACGCCCTTGGTCGTCGAGTACGAGATCGACGCCGTCTGCGCCGTCCACGGCGTGCCCCGGTCGTCGATGGTTCCTCCCCAGAGGTCGACGACCTTGCGGCCGCGATGGAAGATGCAGAGCGCGGCTCCGCCGGGTCCCGGCGACGGGATCAGCGACTTGAACAGGCGCGCGACCGACCAGAAATCCGGGTGAATGTAGCCTTCGACCTGGCTCGCGCTGCGCGAGCCGGACGCCAGGCGCAGCACCGGCGCCGCACCGGTTACCGCATCATTCGAAGAGAAAAACGAAGCCATCTGGTTCCGACCGCCCTGCGGTTACTCCCAACCTATAATCATCGACCGGCGCCATGGCACGGCCCCCGCCCGATGCATCGCATCCTTACGAGTGGTGGGTGACACCATTGCTCGGGCGAACCTCCACCGACGGAGTCGCCTGCGCGGCGCGGCTGCCCGGTTTGGCCGGCTTCGCCGTTGCTCCACGTGCGGGATCCTCGGCGCGGTTGCCCGCGGCGGCAGCGGAGCGTGCGGCGATCTCGCGCAGCTCTTCGAACGACTCGCGGGTCGCCTTCACGTAAGCGGAAAGGTCGGGCACGAGGTCGTAGTCCGCGTTGAAACCCCAGCAGAGCTTGCCGTCGTAGCTGAGCAGCGCGATGCCGAGCCCGAGGTTGTCGACGAGCGGCACGTGAGGGAACGTCTCGAGCAGCTTGGCGCCGAGCATGTACATCGGGAACTGGGGGCCCGGCACGTTGGTCACGACCATGTTGAACGGCAGCAGCCGCGTGATGTTGCGGCCTGCCAGCGAGAGCAGCGTCGACGGCGTCCATTCGGCCACCTGCGTCAGCACTTCGGCTCCGACTGCGCGCTTGGAGGACTTGAGGTCGGCGGTCGTGCGCCGGATCGCGTCGAGCTGGCGGCGCGGATCTTCCTCTCCGACCGGCAGATCGACAGTCCAGGCCGAAACGCGATTGCCGAAGGAGCCGCGCTCGTCCTCGGTGCGCACGCTGACCGGCGTCATCACGCGGAAATCGATGCGGCGCGGATCGACCAGGCGCCGCTGCAGGAAGCGGCGCACCGCGCCGGTGACGATCGTCAGCACGATGTCGTTGAGCGAGCCGCCGAGACCTCGGCGGATCGTCTTGATGTCGGAGATGTTCATCGTCAGCCAGTCGAAGCGGCGATGAGGTCCGATCTCGCCGTTGAGCGGAGTGGCCGACGCGGTGCGGAACGACGCGCCGAGAGTCTCGGCAACGGCGCGACCGCGCGTGAGCAGGTCGCGCTGGGTGTCCTCGGCCGCCGCGATGAGGCTTCCTACTCCGCGCGCGGCCTCGAGCGGCAGGCGTGCCCAGTGTCCCACTTCGTCGCGGATCAACTCGAGCCCCGACGGCGAGGGGCGCGGAATGAACTGCGGCGTCTCCTGGACGTCGTGCGTTTCGTAGGGACTGAGCAGGATCTTCAGCATGTCGACGCCCGAGATGCCGTCGATCATGCAGTGGTGCACTTTCGAGATGAGCGCGAAGCGATTGCCGGAGAGCCCCTCGATGATCCACAGCTCCCACAGCGGCCTCTGGCGGTCGAGGTGCTGCTGCATGATGCGGCCCGACAGGCGCTTCAGCTGGACGTCGGAGCCGGGACGCGGAAGCGCGGAGTGGCGGATGTGGAAGTCGAGGTTGAAGCGATCGTCGTCGACCCACACCGGCTGGCTGGTAAACGGCACGTACGCGAGCTTCTGGCGGTAGCGCGGGATCAGGTGCAGCGAAGACGCGAACACCTGCTTGATCGCGTCGGCGTCGATGCCGCCTTCGGCCGTGGCCAGCGGGCCGGCCTCGAAGATCATCGTCGAGGCCACGTGCATGTAGGCGTTGGGCTTCTCGAGGATCAGGAACGAGTTGTCGAGGGCGGTCAGACGGTCGTAGGAGTATCGCGCCATGGATTTTCCTCGAGGACTGCGCGGGGTGCCGGGCCGGATCCGGTCGGGGCCTCGCGCGGCCGGTTGCCTCTATAACCGCGGCCCTGCGGGCCGCTGCTGCTCTAACCGCGCCCTGCGGGCTGCTGCTCGTTTAACCGCGTCCCTGGGGCCCGCTGCTGTCGAAACAGCGGTCCCGTGGGGCCGCTGATCCATGCTATCGCGCGGTTTTGCGCCCGCTACAAGCAGGTCCGGCGGGGGCCGGCACCGCTCCGGACGAAGAATCGGGGGAGTTTCGGCAACTTGCGGAGCCTGGCGACTGCACAGTTGCGTCTTCGTTCGATGGCCAGCGACTTGCTGCCGGGTTGCGGGCTTGGCCTCGCGCTCGCGTCCCCGATACACGGGCTTTCCCCGGGCCGTCGCGGCACGGGACGGGTCGCGCCGCCGCACGGCCGGCGCGTTCAGCAGAAGAGGCAAGCGATGAATCTTCCGGTCAGCGTCAACACTCTCGGCTCCCTCGTCACCGCCGGTCTCGGAGTCTACGGCCTGTTCTGGCCGCTCGGGGCCGCAAAGCTGGTCGGCATTTCTCCCGTCGACGAGAAGGGAGTCTCGGAGATCCGCGCGACGTACGGCGGACTTTTCCTCGCTCTCGGCATCTTCGCGACGATCGCGCAGACGCACGACATCTTCCGCTGCGTGGCGATCGGATGGATCGGTGCGGGAGCGGCGCGCGCGTTCTCCTACGTGCGCGACAACAGCCGCTCGGGAGCCAACCTGGGCGCGATCGTCGTCGAGCTCATCGTCGGCATGTCGATGCTCGTGCCGTGGGACAGCTTTTTCGGCACCTGACGAGCGCACTCGCCCCGAGCGGACGGCCTCATCGACGGCGCCGACCCCGACTCCCCCTGAGCGGCCGGGCCTGCCGCCCGGCAATGCTCGCGCCGTTCCGGCTCCCGGAACGGGGCGCCCCGCGCTTTACGCGTCGCGAAGGTTCGCCACTATGCGGGCATGAGCGCAGCCGCATCTTCCAGACCTTCGCTGCTCGTCGTCGACGTGTTCGCCGAGAAGCCGTACGCGGGCAACCAGCTCGCGGTGGTCGTCGGAGCCCGCGCCGACGACTGGCCGGCCTCGCGCATGCAGGCGTTCGCGCGCGAAATGAATTTCTCCGAGACGACGTTCGCGTCGCCGACTGCGGTGGACGGTGCGTTCGACGTGCGCATCTTCACGCCGTCGGCGGAGCTTCCGTTTGCCGGGCATCCGACTCTCGGCACCGCGTGGGTACTGCGGCACTTCTTCCACGCGTCGCTGCCGGCGTCGGTGGCGCTGCGGCTCGGAATCGGCGTCGTGCCGGTCGAATTCGACGAGACGGAGTCGGGCGAGCTGGTCCGCATGCGGCCGCGGGCGCCGAAGCTCTGCGAGACGATGGACGGGCCGACGCTTGCGAGCCACCTTGGCATCGATCCGTCCGATATCGATCCGCGCCACCCGTGCCGCCGCGCCGACATCGGCATCCAGTTTGCGCTGGTGCCGCTCAGGAACCTCGCGTCGCTGCGCGCCGCTGCGCCGAAAACACTTCCGGCCGGCGAGCCGGGCACGACGCTCGGCGTGCTCGCATTCTGCCCCGAGACGTACGAGCCGGGCGGTGATTTCGCCGTGCGGATGTTCTTCGAGGCTTTGGGCGTGCGCGAAGATCCGGCCACCGGCTCGGCCGCCGCGTGCCTTGCTGCGTATCTCAGCGCCGAGCGCTGGTTCGGCAGCGACCGCGTGCGCGCGCGTCTCCAGCAGGGCTACCAAATCGGACGTCCTTCGTGCCTGTACATCGGGGCGGAGAGATCGGGCGATTCGACCACGGTGGAGGTGGCCGGCAAGGTCGTGCTGGTGGCACGAGGGGAGGTTTCTTGAGCCCGGCGCCGCGCATCCTGATCATCGCCGGGCTCGTTCTCGTGGTGGTCGGCCTTGCGTGGCCTCTGCTCGGCCGTCTCGGGCTCGGGCGGCTGCCAGGCGACATCGCCATCGAGCGCGAGCACTTCCGCTTCTACTTTCCGCTGACGACGCTCGTCATCGTCAACGTGCTGCTGTGGCTGCTCGTGCGGCTGTTCGGCGGCCGCTGACGCAGCAGGGACGACGATGCTCGAGCACCCGGAGACCGCAGGCGACACCGCCGCCGATGAGGCCGAGGTGGTGGTCGAAGGCATCGGCGTCGATGCAGTTGCCGCGCCCCCGGCGAATCGGGGACAGATACACGGGACGCAAGACCGCGTCCGCAGCGCCTGCCGGGTCCGCACCTCGCGCTCGAAGTGGGAGGTAGGGCCGGGCGTCTGGTACGTCGTCGCGAGCGCACTGGCGTTCAGCGTGATGACGTCGTTCGTCAAGATCGCAGGCCACAGGCTGCCGAGCCAGGAAGTGGTCGCTGCCAGGGGCGCCGTGAGCCTGCTTCTCAGCTGGATCCTCGTGCGCCGCGCCGGCCTGTCGCCATGGGGCACGCACCGCCGCCTGTTGCTGCTTCGCGGTTTCCTCGGCTACCTGGCGCTTTCGTGCGTCTTCCACGCCGTTGCGACGATGCCGCTGGCCGACGCGACGGTGCTCCAGTACCTGTACCCGCTTTTCACGGCGATTCTCGCTACTGCGATCCTCGGCGAAAGGCCGAACGCACGCGTCGTCATTGCCGGCGCGGCCAGCCTCGCTGGTATCCTGCTCGTGGCCAGGCCGTCGTTCCTGTTCGGCTCCGATGCCGCTGCGCTGAACCTCGTCGACGTCACCATTGCCGTCTGCGGCGCGCTGCTCACCGCGTTTGCTTACGTCGGCGTCAAGCACCTGACCGCGCTCGAGCATCCGCTGGTGATCGTCTTCTATTTCCCGCTCGTGACGTTCCCGGCGACGCTCCCCGCGCTCCTGCATTCGGCGCTGATGCCGACGCCGGCCGAGGCGCTCGCGCTGGTGGGTGTCGGCATCGCGACGCAGGCAGGACAGGTCTTCCTGACGCAGGGGCTGCAGCACCTTTCTGCGACCCGCGCGACCGCGCTGACGTACCTCCAGGTGGTGTTCGCGACGACGTGGGGTGCTGTCTTTTTCGGCGAAATTCCCGACCACCGCTCCATGGTCGGTGCCATGCTCGTCGTCAGCGGCGCCTTCCTGCTCGGCATCACGCGAGTGCGCGACCAGCCGCGCGCATCCGGACCTTTTCGCGCCGCCTGACGGGGCTGGTTTCCCGCAGCTTGAGTCTTCGCGGCACTTGCGGCCGACTGCATCCATGCCGGCCGCCGCTGTCACGATCTTCGGCATCGTCAACGTCACTCGCGATTCGTTCTCGGACGGCGGTCGCTTCCTCGAGCCTCGAGCTGCGATCGAACACGCGCGAAGCCTGGTGGACGACGGCGCCGACGTGATCGACGTCGGCGCGGCTTCGAGCCACCCCGAGGCGGAAGTTGTAACGGTCGCCGAGGAGATCCGGCGCCTGGAGCCGGTGATCGGAGCGCTCGTGGCAAGCGGCATCGCAGTCAGCGTCGACTCGACGCAGCCGCAGGTTCAGCGCTTCGCGCTTGCCGCCGGTGCTTCGTGGATCAACGACATCCGCGGTTTTCCCGACCAGGCAATGTATCCGCACCTTGCGGCGTCGGGCGCTGCACTGGTCGTGATGCACTCGATCGCCCGCGCAGAGCGTGCCACCCGCGAGCACACGCAGCCCGCTGCGGTGTTGGACGGCATCGTCGAGTTTTTCGACGCCCGCATCGCGGCCCTGCAAGCCGCAGGCATCGCGCGCGAGCGCCTCGTCCTCGATCCCGGCATGGGCCTGTTCCTCGGCGCCGATCCTGAGCCGTCGGTGCTCGTGCTGCAGCGCCTCGGCGAGCTTCGCGATCGCTACGCTGTTCCGCTGATGATCAGCGTTTCGCGCAAATCGCTGGTCGGGCGACTTTCGGGCCGGCCGCGGTCGCCGCGCGACGCTTCGTCGCTGGCGACCGAGCTGTTCGCGGTCGAACGCGGCGCCACGTTCATTCGCACGCACGAGCCGCGGCTGCTTCGTGACGCGCTCGTGGCGCGCGAGGCGCTCGAGAGGCCGCTGGTGTGACGCCCGGCGCGCCGACGATCCACACGGTAGGCCACTCCACGCGTTCGCTGGACGAGCTCGTCGCCCTGCTGCGCGCGCACGGCGTAACCGCCGTGGCCGACGTGCGGACGGTGCCTCGCTCGCGGCGCCACCCGCATTTTTGCGCGGATTCCCTCGCGATCGCTCTGCCGGAGCACGGCATCGAGTACCTTTCGCTGCGCTCCCTCGGAGGGCTGCGGCGCCCGCGGCCGGATTCGATCAACGGTGCGTGGCGCAACGACAGCTTTCGCGGTTATGCCGACTTCATGCAGACCGATGCATTCATCGAAGCGCTGGAGGAGCTGACGTCGATCGCGCGCGAAAAACCGACCGCGACGATGTGCGCGGAGGCGGTTCCGTGGAGGTGCCACCGCTCGCTGATCAGCGATGCGCTCGTCGTGCGCGGCTGGCGCGTGCTGGACATCATGAGCCAGACGAAAGCCGCGGCCCATTCGCTGACGAAATTCGCGCTGGTCGACGGCACGACGGTGACGTACCCGCCGGAGCAGCCGGACTTATTGCCGGTCTGAATCGTTCGGCGGCAGCTGCGCGATGAGTGTCGTCAGCTCGGCGATGTTCACCGGTTTCACCAGGTGGTGATCGAAGCCGGCCTCCAGCGAGCGAAGCCGGTCTTCTTCCTGCCCCCAGCCGGTCAGCGCGACGATGCGCATCGCCGATCCCCATTCCTGGGCACGGATGCGGCGGCAGACGTCGAGGCCGTTCATGCGCGGGAGCCCGATGTCGAGCAGGACGATCTCCGGGCGGAACGTGCGCGCGGCCTCGACCGCTTCGACGCCGTCGCGCGCGATCTTCGTCTGGTGGCCCCTCATGCGCAGCAGCATCGACAGGGAGTCCGCACTGTCGACGTTGTCGTCGACGACGAGGACGCGGCGGGCTTCGCCGCGCTCGTGGTCGTTCGAAGCCGGCCGCGCGGCGTCTTCCGCTCCGCGATCGAGCACGGGCAACCGGACGGCGACCTCGGTGCCGAGGCCCGGCCCGGCGCTCGTCGCCTGGATGGTTCCCGAATGCATCTCGACCAGCTCCTTGGCGAGCGTCAGGCCGATGCCGAGGCCACCCTGCGACCTCTCGAGCGAGCGGTCGACCTGGGCGAACATTTCGAACACCGTCTCGAGCATTTCCGCGGGAATGCCGACCCCGGTGTCCTTGACGCGCACTTCCACGGTGCCGCCGCGGCGCTCGGCCACCAGGTCGATGCGCCCGCCGGGCTGCGTGTACTTGCACGCGTTGTTGATCAGGTTGCTCAGCACTTGCGCCAGGCGGACGCGGTCCGCCTGGAGGTAGACGGGCTCGTCGGGAAGCGAGACGTGTACTTCGTGGTGAAGGCATTCGGCCAGCGGCCGGCAGATCTCCATGGCCTGCTGCACGATCGCGCCGAGCTCGACGCGTTCGTTGCGAAGCTCGATCTTGCCGCGGCTGATGCGCGCGACGTCGAGGAGATCATCGACCAGGTGAACCATCTGCTCGACCTGGCGCTCCATCGTGCCGATGGCTCTGTCGGTGGTCTCGTCGTCGGCGGTTGTCATTCTCAGGATCTGCAGGGAGTTGCGCATCGGCGCCAGCGGGTTGCGAAGCTCGTGGGCCAGCGTGGCGAGAAACTCGTTCTTGCGGCGGTCGGCTAGTTGCAGGCTTGCGCGCGAGTCGGCGATCTCGCGCTCGCTGCGGCGCCTCTCGGTAACGTCGCGGAACACCAGCACACAGCCCGCCAGAGGATCTTCGGGCAGGCGAATCGGCGCCGCGCTGTCGTCGATCGGAATCTCGCGGGCGTCCTTTCGGATCAGGATGGTATGGTTGGCCAGGCCGACGATCACGCCTTCGCGCAGTGCGCGGGCCGCCGGACTCTCGACCGTGCGGCGTGTCTGCTCGTTGACGATCCGGAACACCTCGTCCAGGCTTCGCCCCACCGCATCCTGTGCCGTCCAGCCGGTGAGCTGCTCGGCCACGGCGTTGATCGACATTACTCTGCCGCGCCTGTCCGTCGTCATGACGCCGTCGCCGATGCTGGCCAGCGTCGTCGCGAGCAGTTCCTTCTCACGCTCGAGATCCCTTCGCGCGGCGATCCGCTCGGTGATGTCGTGGAGAATCTTCGATGCTCCGATCAACTCGCCTTCGGCGTTGCGCAGCGGCGAGACGCTGACGGCGACGGGAATCAGCCGGCCGTCGCTGGTCATCCGTTCGGTCTCGACGCGTTCGATCGGTTGCCCATTGCGCAGGCTCGCGAGGATCCGCGCCTCCTCGTCCAGGCGCCCCGCAGGGACCAGTGTCGCGACCGAGCGGCCGACGATCTCCTCGGCGGTGTAGCCGAACAGGGCCTCGGCGCTGACGTTCCAGGTCTGGATGATGCCGTCGAGATCCTTCGTGATGAACGCGTCCCCCGAATCGCGGACGATGGTCGCGAGCCTTTCGCGGTCGTACTGCACGCGGCGCTGCTCGGTGACGTCGCGGAACACGAGGATGACGCCGAAGATCGAGCCCTCGTGATCGCGGATCGGCGCAGCGCTGTCGTCGACGGGACATTCGCTGCCGTCCTTGCGCACCAGCAGCGTATGATTCGCAAGACCGATGGGCTTTCCTTCGTGCAGCGCCCTGGCCACCGGATCCTCCACCTCCCGGCGGGTGTGCTCGTGAAGGATCCGGAATACCTCCACGTGCGGCCTGCCCACCGCCTCCGCGCTGCGCCAGCCGCTGAGCTCTTCGGCGACTCCGTTGAGGAACGTGATGCGCCCCTCCGCATCGGTGACGATCACCGCGTCCCCGATGCTCGCCAGGATCGTCCGCGTCCGGTCGCCTTCGTGCTGGGCGCGCCGGCGCGCGCTGCGCATCGCGTGACCGAGCCCGATGATGACCGCATTGGTGGCAACGAAAATCGCGAGCCCTACCACCTGGCCGGGCGTCGCGACGCGCACTGCACCGCGCTGCGCAAAGAACAGGTAGCTGCAGGCCGCGAAGCCGAGGACGGCCGAAAGCAGCCCTCCGCGGATCCCGCCGAAATAGACGGCGAACGCGACGGCGCCGAAGACCGTGGAGTACGGCAGGTCACTGCCCAGCCATGGATCGATCAGCCATCGCAGCAGGACTGCGAAGGCGGTCACGCCGACGGCGAAAAGGATCTCTTCGGCATTGCGTTGCGCTTTCATCGATTCGGCATGACCCGCGGCGGCCAAACACGCACGTCCCGGCGACTTCGCGGTGAGGGCGCACCGCGGCGCGACCGGCGGCGAGACGCAAGAAGCCCTGACTCTATGACGTCAGGCGGGACGATGGAACCGGTATCCGGGCGAGTCCACCCGAACGACTGCGGAGAGGCCGCAGTTGAGCCTCGCGCGCGGCGACGTCAATGAATGCCGTGGGACGGCGCCAGCGTGATCGGCGCAACGTTCAGGCGGAGCAGGGCCGCCTCCCACATTTTCTCGGGCGGGGTCTCGAACAGGAAGTCGGCGTCTACGTCGCTGTTGACCCACGCCGTTTCGGTCAGCTCGCGCTCGAGCTGGGCCGGACCCCATCCCGAATAACCGAGCAGGAATCGGACGCGGCGCGGAGGATGCCTGGCCAGCTCGCGCAGGGCATCGGGCGCCGACGTAATGAAAAGCCCCGGAATCAGCTCGCGGGTGCCCAGGCCGTCGAGGCCTTCGACTCTCTCGTGAAGAATCCAGCCCGTCTCGGGTTGCACGGGACCGCCGGACCACGCGACGTCACCGGCGCCCCGCCAGTCGACGTCGATGGATTTGAGAAGGTCTCCGACCGGAGTGCGCGTCGGCCGGTTGATGACCAGCCCGAAGGAACCCTCCGTGCGGTGCTCGATCATCAGCACCACCGAGCGATCGAAGTTGGGATCGCGAAGCTGGGGCATCGCGATCAGCAGACCCGGAGCGACGTGCAACTCGCCGAGCATGACTGACTCTCTACACACGCTTTCGCCTGCGGGCAAGAGGGGGATTGGGCGGAACCTTTTGATTCGCCGCACTGGCGCAAGCATAGCTCCGGCCCGGCACCGCCAATTGAGCGGGGCGCTCTGGTCGATCGAGCGATCGAGCCGAGCCGGTCGATGCGCGGGTCGAAGAGCCGATCGAATCGCGGCTCGAAGAGCCGATGAACACCGGCTCGAAGAGCCGATTGAACCAAGGCTCGAAGAGCCGATGAACCAAGGCTCGAAGAGCCGATGAAAGGGAGAACGTCGATGCAGTTCGGATGCCTGGTTCCGCAGGGATGGCGCCTCGACCTGATGGGCGTCACCGGCGATCGAAACAAATGGGAGACCTGCGACCGCGTCGCCCGGGGCCTCGATGCCGCGGGATGGGAGTCGCTGTGGGTCTACGATCATTTCCACACGGTTCCTCGCAAGGAGATCGAGGCTACGTTCGAAGCGTGGACGCTGATGACGCACCTGGCGAGCGCGACCAGTCGCGCCCGCATCGGTCAGCTCGTCACCTGCAACGAGTACCGGCACCCGGCGCATCTCGCGAAGATCGCAGCCTGCGTCGACGTGATGAGCGGCGGTCGCCTCGAGCTCGGCCTCGGCGCCGGCTGGTATCAGGAGGAATTCGACGCGTACGGCTACGAGTTCCGTCCGATCGGCGAAAGGCTCGGCCGGCTGCGCGAATCGCTGGAAGTGATTCGCGCGATGTGGAGCAACGAAAAAGCCAGCTACGAGGGCCGGCACTTCCGCCTGAAGGATGCCGTCTGCCAGCCGCAGCCGCTGCAGAAGCCGCACCCGCCGATCGTCATCGGGGGACGCGGCGAGAAAGTGCTGCTGCGCCTTGTTGCGCGCTTCGCCGACGTCTGGAACTACAATGGCAACCGTGACGAGTTCGCGCGCTATCGCGACATCCTGAAGGAGCACTGCCGCGTCGTCGGCCGCGACTTCGACGAGATCCGCATTACCGCGATGGCCGGCGGAATCTGCTACGACAGCGAGCAGGAAAAGGAAGCCTTCCTCGAGAGCATTGCGGCGCAGAAGCTGCCCGCCGAGCGGCTGTTCGGCTTCGTCTCGTGCAAGGGATCGCGCGAGGAGTGTGCCGAGTTCCTCGACGGCTACGGCAAGCTCGGCGTCTCGGGCGTCGTCTTCTACTTCAACGACATCGCCAGCTTCGGCTCCGGCCGCTCCCAAGCCGAAAAGTTCCAGCGAGACGTATTTCCATTGTTGTAATGGGGTCAGGCACCAGCGGAATAGGGTCAGGCACCAGCGGAATGGGGTCAGGCACCACAGGAATGGGGTCAGGCACCAGCGCGAGGCACCAGCGCGCATCGAACGGGCGACGTCCTCGGGCTTATTCGGCTGGTGCCTGACCCCACCGCTTGATCGCGCCCACCAGGCGCTCGGCGGCGGCTTCTCCGGAGCGGACGCAGTCGGGAATGCCCACGCCGCGATAGGCCGATCCGGCCAGCGCGAGCGTCGCGTAGCGGCCGGCCTCCTCCTCGATGCGGGCGACGCGCTCGAGGTGCCCGACGTTGTACTGCGGCATCGAGCGCGGCCACCTGGCGATGCGCACGTCGCGAGGTGCGACCTTGATGCCGAGCAGCTCGCCGAGGTCGCGCGTGACGCCGCCCAGCATCTTGTCGTCGGCCTGGTCATAGGCGTCGGGAAACAGTGCGCCGCCAACGAACGCGCGCAGCAGCACCGTGCCTGCCGCCGCCCGCTGCTGGTACTTGACGCTGCTGAACGTGCACGCCAGCAGCGAGCGCTTCTCGACCGCCGGCACGACGAAGCCGAATCCGTCGAGGGGATGCGGCACGTCGTCGCGACGGTAGACGAGGTTGACGGTTGCGGCGGATGCGTACTCGACGAGATTCAGCGAGCGCGCGAGCTCCGGCGCGATTCCCTCGACCAGGCGCGAGGCCGCGTACGCAGGCGTCGCGATGCACACCGCGTCGGCGTCGATGCATTCGTCCAGCGTGTAGACCTTCCAGCGCCCGTCGTCGTGCTCGATTCTCTCGACGATCGTGTTCGTGCGGATCGAGGCGGCGGGCAGGATCTCGACCAGGCGCCGGGGCAGCACCGAAAGGCCCCGGTCCAGCGAGATGAACAGCGAGTAGCGGGGCCCGGAGGCCACGCCTTCGGCGCGCGCCGCCGCGCGCGCCCCGCCCCGCTGCGATTCCATCAGCCCGAGGATCAGGCTGCGGTGCTTTCGCTCCATCTCAATGAAGCGCGGCATCGTTGCGCGAAGGCTGAGCTTCTCGGGATCGGCCGTGTAGACGCCGCCTACCATCGGCTGCGCCGCCCGTTCGAGGGCCTGGCTGCCGAGCCGTCGCCGCACAAAGGACGCGAGGCTTTCGTCGGCGCCGTCGCTGCGCCGCGGCAGCACGAGATCGGCCGCCATGCGAAGCTTGGCAGGCCACGTGAACAACCGTGTCCCGACGAACGGCGCCAGCCGCGTCGGTGCCATCATGAAGAAGCCTTCGGGGATCGGGTGCAGTGTGCGGCCGAGCGCGACGAAGCTCTTGCGGAACTCCCCGCGCGTCCCGATGATCCGCTCTTCGAGCCCGATCTCCTCGCAGAGCGCGCGCGCCCACGGTTTCTCGGTGACGATGGAATCCGGTCCGAGCTCCATCGTGCAGCCGCTCTGCTCGGCGGTCTCGATCACGCCGCCGGCGCGGGCACCGGCTTCGAGCACCGAAACTTCGACGTCGAGGCCGGCCTCTTGCGCCAGCCGATGCGCGCGGTAGGCCGCCGACAGCCCGGCGATGCCGGCTCCGACGACGACGATGCGTCGCTTCATCGCGGAGGTCCCTGGTGCCGGCGGATCTCGCCGGAGCCCAAGACCGCAGCGGTCGGCTCGAAGTTGCGTACCACCGCTCAGTTCCGCTGCGACAGCTCGTGCACGGCGTCGACGAGAGCGATGACGTTGTCGACCGGCGTACCCGGCAGGATCCCGTGGCCGAGATTGAAGATGTGCCCGGCGCGGCCGCCGACCTCGTCGAGCACGCGAGCGCACTGGCGGCGGATCGTGTCGCGATCGGCGAACAGCAGCACGGGATCCAGGTTGCCCTGCACGGCGACGCCGGCGAAGCGGTCGAACACCGGTGCGATTGCCACGCGATGATCGATGCCGATCACCGAGCAGCCGGCTTCGACCTGCTGGTCGAGCAACGTCGCGGTGTCAGTGCCGAAGCTGATCAGCGGGACCGAAGCGCCGATGCACGCGGCAATCGTTTTCATGTGCGGTGCGACGTAAGTCGCGTAATCGGACGGGGACAGGCATCCGACCCAGCTGTCGAAAAGCTGCACGGCCTGGGCGCCGGCATCGATCTGCGCGCGAAGGTAGGCGCCGACAGCGCGCGCCAGGCGGTCCATCATCGCGTCCCACGCGCCCTTGTCGGCGTACATGAAGCGCTTGGTCTGGATGTAGTTTCGCGACCCGCCGCCTTCGATGACGTAGGACGCCAGCGTGAACGGAGCGCCGCTGAAGCCGATCAGCGGCACCGACGGCGCCAGCTCGGCGCGTGTGCGCCGGAGCGCATCCATGACGAACGAAAGCTCGGCGGCAGGATCGATTTCGCGAAGACGGTCGACGTCGCCGGGGCCGCGCACCAGGCGCGACAGGCTCGGTCCGTCGCCGTGGACGTACTCGAGGCCGAGGCCCATCGGCTCGAGGATCAGCAGGATGTCGGAGAAAAGGATCGCGGCATCGGCGCCGATGCGCTGCTGGGCCTCGACGGCGGCCTGGGCCGCGAGCTCGGGCGTCTTGCACAGCTCGATGAACGAAGCGCGCGCCCGAAGCTCGCGGTATTCCTGCATGTAGCGGCCGGCCTGGCGCATCAGCCATACCGGCGTGTGCGGCACCGGCTCGCGTCGGCAGGCCTTGAGGAACACGCTGCCCTGCAGCGCGGCGGCAGCGCTGCCGTCGTGCGTTGCCGCGGCTCGTACCGTCGCGGGCGAAACCCGCGATGTGCGCATGCGGGCCCGCCGTTCCACGATGAGCGCGGGGGCGAGCGCGGAGGCTTCCTTGATCAACGTTCCGAGCTTCGGATGCGACGGCTCGAAGTCGACGCTCAGGCCCTGCTCCGCGAGCGTCTCGCTGCAGACGGGGCCAACCGAGCCGATGACCACTTCGGCCACGGCGCTGCGAAGCCCGTCCTCGACGCCGAGGCGGCGAGCGACCTCGAACAAGTGAAGGACCTGCGTCGAGCTGGTGAACAGCAGGACATCGGCCGTGCGCGCCAGCACCTGGCGGATTGCGTCTTGCAACGGCGCGAGATCGTCGGGAAGCGCCCAGCGATACACCTCGACGCGCGTCACGACGGCGCCGCGCGCCTCCAGGCCGCGCGCGAGCTCGTCGCTCGGTATTCCGTATTCCTGGATCGCGACGCGGGCGCCGGCCAGGTCCACCGACTCGGCGGCCTCGTCGAGCGTCGCGAGAATCTCGCGCCACGTGTTCGGCTCCGCGACCGTGATCGTGACCGGCAGGCCCACTTCGCGAAGCGCCTGCACGGGTTTCGGTCCGCGCGCGACGATCGTCGTGCGCGCAAGCGCAGCCAGCACCTGGTCGCGGTCGCCGCGGGCCTGCCACGCATCGAGCAGGGCGCGCGCGCCGACACCGGTAAGGAAGACGACGATGTCGATCTTCGCCGCGAGAAGGGAATCGGCAAAAGCGAGCGCGGCATCATTGGCTGCCAGCGGCACCTCCTTCATCGACGGCGCGGAAATCGCCACGCCCCCCGCGTTGTGCACAAGCCTGGCGGTCTCGGCGGCCATGCGGCTTTCGAACGTGACGACGCGAAGTCCTCCGAAACCGCGGCCGGTTTTGTCCTTCTCCTGGTTGCCGTCGTGGGGATGTGGCTCGCTGTGCGTCATTTCGCGAAGTTGCCTCGTCTCGCCGGCATTCGCACAGCCTGACGCGTTGCGCCGTACCGGGAACTGCGCGCCGCGGCGCGATCGGGCGGTAGCGCAATGTTTCAAGTTCACGGGGCGGCGGCAACCGGGCGAAATGTCCTCTCGTCCGCGCTGTTGACCGGTCCCGTTCGGAGTGCCTTACTCGAATTCGCTCGAATCCCGCCCGACAGGAGTCGTCGAACAACATCCGGAACCACAGCGCCGCAGCCAGGCACAAGGAGCGAATCCGATGAAGGTTCGTGACATTCGAAAAAGCTCTTCCGTCCCCCTCCAGACCGTCACTCCGGACCACACCGTTCGCGAAGCCGTCGAGGTCCTGTGCCGCTTCAACATCGGTGCGCTGCCGGTCCTCGACATCGAGGGCTCGCTGGTCGGCATCATCTCCGAGCGCGACGTCCTGCGGCTGTGCTGCCGCGACGACGGCCCGGCGATGCTTTCGACGCGGGTTCGCGACGTGATGACGCGCGAGGTGGTCGTCGCGGTGCCCGACGACAGTGTCGAGTACGTGATGCGCGTAATGACCGAAAGGCGAGTGCGTCACTTGCCGGTGCTCGAGGACCACAACCTCGTTGCGATCGTCTCGATCGGGGATGTCGTCAAGGCCCAGCACGACGAGAAGGACACCGAGATCCGCTATCTGCGCGACTACATGCAGGGCGCGCTGGCCTGAGGTGAAACCACACCGGGCGTGAGCTAGATCGCTGGATGACGCCGCGCCGCCGACGGTGCGGCGTCCCCGCGATGCTGCACGACCAGGCAACGAGACGAGCTCCGTGCGCGGCGCGCATCGTCGCTGCAGCGGCGCTGCTGCTGCCGGCGTGCCAGTCGCACGCTCCCGCGCCGCCGGCGCGCCTGTGCAAGGCTCCCGCGGCGCTGCCGGGCTCGGTGCCGTTTCCCGATTCCGTCCGCTCGGCGCTCGACTCGACGCCGGTGCCAGAGGAGGCGGCGCCAGTGCCTGGTACCGCGGCGCCGGCATCCGATGACGCAGCGCCCGGAGACCACGCCGCCTGCAATCGCCTCGCGCTGGAGCCGGGCGCATTTGCGCGCCAGCACGCCCTGGACGCGATCGACTGGCGGTCCTGGTCGCCCGAAACCCTCGCGGAGGCCGCTTCGCTCAAGAGGCCGCTGCTCGTCGTAACCGGTTTTGCGGCGTGCGCGGCGTGCGGCTTCGCCGACGATCCGTCTCTCTTCGATTCCCGCGTGGTCACCGCGATCAACGCG
Source organism: Candidatus Binatia bacterium (assembly GCA_036493895.1). NCBI lineage: Bacteria > Candidatus Binatota > Binatia (SeqCode) > Binatia bacterium. The sequence goes on from DASXOZ010000081.1 coordinate 82,564, forward strand.
CATTTCGTTCCCGTGCTCGTCGACCGCGACGAGCGGCCGGACGTGGACGCGTACCTGATGCTCGCGACCGAAGTGGTCACCGGCCAGGCGGGCTGGCCTGCCGCCGTGTTCCTGCAGAGTGACGCGAAACCGTTCGACGCGCTGTCGTGGGGTGCGGCGGCCACCAGCGAAAAGAAGTTGTCGCGCTTCGCGGTCGAGGTGGTGCGCCGCATCGAGCTCGGCGGCGGCGTCATCGCCGACCGCGCCGAAGGCACGATGGAAAAGCTCGCGCGGCGCGCGGCTCTCGATACGACGGGACCGGTTCCGGCGGCGGCAGAGGTGGCGACCGCGCTGCGCGGCTACGTCGCGAAGTCGCTGGACGCGGCATCGGCGAGTTTTCCGCCGCCGCCGCTGTTCCCACGCGCCCCGCTGCTGGATTTCCTGCTGCGCTCGGCCGCGGGCGAAGCAGCCGACGGTGGCCGCACGGCGGCCGAAGCCGTTCTTGCCGGGCTGCGCGTCAGCGCGCTCGACGACGCGGTCGGAGGCGGCTTTTTCCGCTACGCCCGCAAAGCCGGGTGGCAGGAACCGTCGCACGAGAAGCTGCTCGCCGACAATGCTGCGCTCGCGAGCGCTTACCTCGAAGCGGCCGCCGCCACCGGCCGCGAGGATTTGCGCGCGGCGGCTGCGTCGATTCTCGATTTCCTGCTCCAGGACCTGCGCACCGATGGCGGAGCTTTTGCCGCATCCATCGACGCGCGAAGCCGCGACGCGGCGGGAGAGCCCTGCGACGGCTGCTACTACGCCGGACTCGACGACGAGCGCGCTGCGGCGCTCGCCTCCCCGGACGCACGCGAGAAAGACAGACAGAAACGTGCCTCGGTCGCCGCTCCCGCGCGCAACGATGTCGTGCTTGCCGATGCGAACGCACTGGCGATCTCGGCGCTCGTGCGCGGCGCAGCGGTGCTCGCCCAGCCTCGCTACCTGGACGCCGCGAAGGCTGCAGCCTCTTTCCTCGACGCGAAGCTGCGCGCCGGCGGCCGCGTGAAGCACTGCATCCACGGCGACGGCCGCTCGTGCGCAGCGGGGTATCTTGCCGACCAGGCACTGGTCGCGCTCGCGTTCGTCGACCTCGACGCTGCGTCCAGGGACAACGGCAAGTGGCTCCAGGCTGCACGGGCGATTGCCGATGCGCTTCCCCGCGATTTCGAGCACTCCGGCAGCGGAGGCTTCTTCCAGACGGCGGCCGACGCCGAGCAGCTTCCGCTTCGCCTCGTTCCGGCTTTCGACGGCGCCGTTGCCAGCGGGAACTCGGCGGCGGCCCTGCTCTACACGAGGCTCGCGCAGGTCACGGGCGACGCCGCATACGCCGACACTGCGCGCCGCACGATCGGGGGACTGTCGGTCGTGCTCACGTTGCGCCCGCTCGAGCTTCCGCAGCTGGCGCTGGCGCTGGAGAACCTGGAAAACGCAGGCGCCGCGCCGCGGCGCGCGAACGATGCGAAATGAGCGGCGCAGGTCAACAAAAGCCCGCGAGTCGCGAGCCGGTTGCCTGAATCCGAGATCGGATCTTCAGCCGGCCAGCGCGCCGCCGCAGCTCGATCCCGCGCCCGCGGTGCATCCGTAGCAGTGCCGCGCCGTCTGGATCGACGTGCAGGCCAGCTCGTCGAACGAGTCGATCGACCACAGGGTCTGGGGCCGTTTTTCGCGCAGCAGCGGGATTTCGTCCATCTGGTGGAAGTCGCAGTCGTGAAGGCTGCCGTTGTACGCGACGCTCACCATGTCGCGGCACATCAGCCCCGCGACCGTCGCCGCATTGAAGTGCGCGACGAGCAGGCTCATGTAGCGCGCGTCATCGCCGCTTCGCGCAAGCATCTCGGCGAAGCGCTTGAGCGGGAGGTTCGCGAGCGTCAGCAGGCGGTGGAAGCGCACGCCGAAGAGACGGTCGAGCTCCTCGTGGTACTTCGATTCCAGCGTCGACTGCTCCGGCGGAAGGAAAGCGCCGAGGGGGTTGTAGATGAGATCGAGCGTGAGAGGCGAGCCGGGCTGCCCGAACCCGACAGAGTTGAGCAGCCGCAGCGCCGCGATGCTTTTGTCGAAGACGCCTCGGCCTCTTTGCTGGTCGACGTTCTCGGCGGTGTAGCACGGAAGCGAGCACACCAGGCCCACCTGGTTGTCGCTGTAAATGCGAGGCAGATCCTCCATCCCGGGCTCGAACAGCACGGTGAGATTGCAGCGCACGAGCACGCGCTTGCCGAGCGCGCGTGAGCCCTCGACGAGCCTCTGGAACGAGGGACAAAGCTCCGGTGCGCCGCCGGTGAGGTCGACGGTACGGACGCCGCTCGAGGCCGCGACGAGCTCGAGCACGCGCCGTGCGGTGGCCTCGGTCATGATTTCCGTGCGTTTCGGACCCGCTTCGACGTGGCAGTGGTGGCAGGCCTGGTTGCAGAGCTTGCCTACGTTGACCTGCACCGTCGAAAGCGACGTGCGCACCAGCGGCCACAGGCCGCTTCGGGCAAGCGTCGCGGCGAAATCGGGCTCCGACTGCACGTCGCGATCCGCGGCGGGAGTCGCGGCAAGAGTCGCAGTCGGGCCTTCGCTCACTTCCCGTCCTCGTGCACCTCGGTAACGCGCACCCTCTGGTTCTTGAACTTCGGAACTTCGTCGTGGAAGAAGACCATGCGGTAGCTGTCGGTGCCGCCTGCGGGAATCGCCTTCACTTCTTCCGGATGCGTGTTGCCTTCTTCGTCCGGCCTCATGCCTTCGGCGCTGCGATTGTAGCCTTCGACGTCCTGGAGAATCTTGCCGTTTTCGTCGAGCAGCTCGTAGCGCAGCACCACGTAGCGCACCGGCCTCCTGCTCTTGTTGCGAAGCTCGCCGCTCATCACGAACACGCTGCCCTCGGAGAACGCCGGCGCCGGAGCGCTGCTGAGGAAAAGCTCGGACAGGTTGTCCCACGAAGATTTGGTCGACGTGATCTCGATCTGCGACGGATCGGCCGCACCCGCTTTTGCGGCAGCAGGCTTCGCGTCGGTCTTTGCAGCAGCGGCCCCGGCCGCAGGCTTGGGTGCCGATGGCGCCGGCGAGGAGTTCTCGCCCGCGCCGCAGCGCGACGGCAGCGCGACGACGCCCGTCATCACCAGCGCGGCGGCCAGTGCGCGCAACGGGCGAACGCTCCGCGGCCGGGTTGCGCGCCGACCTGCGTGCATTTTCATCGAATCCGAACATCGGTCGGCCTGCATCGGACTGAACGACAATTCAGCCTTTTTGGCGCGTTGCAGCGCGATCATTGACAATGACGGCGCTGCCGGAGCAGGTTGTCTTGCGCCCAGTCGGGTGCCATGAATGCAGCGGTCAGGGGGTGTCATTGGCCAGCTCATTTTCAGGCCCGGAACATAGCGTCGGGCGCGGGGTCTCGCGAGCGGCGCGGCGGACCCGCTTCGCCGTCGTGGTGATCGCCGTGGCCGCTGCGGCCGCCATCGGGGTCGCTGCCGCGCGAGCCGGATCCTGCCGCGTGCTCGTCGCGCTCGGCTCCGTCGACATCGAGCCGTCTCCGGCCGGAATGTCGCTGCGGGTCTCGGGGAACTGGGAATTCGACAACATCATCCAGGTCGCCACCGGCCTTGCGTTCAACGTGCTGCTGGTGCGAGGCGACAATTTCGTACGCTACCGCTACCCGGACCAGACGTTCTCGGGAGAGCTCGCAGGGCTCGCCTCTTCGATCGACGCCGGCATCGACGGCAAGGAGATCCTCAGCGTCGAGTCTGCGGGAGCGACCGAGCCGGCGGCGCGCTGGGTGACGCTCGAGGCCGAGCGCATGAAGCTGACGAGCCCGGTTCTTTCGGGCGACGGACCGATCAGCATCGTCGCCTACATCGTCCTCGACGGCGATTACATGTCGCCGATCATCAGCAACACGATCACGCGCCCGATCGAATTGCCGGTGATCGATCCGAACCAGGGCGGCGATCCGGGTGGCACGGTGACGACGCGATGAGCGGCCAAGCGACACGTCGTGGCCGCGCGACGCGTGTCGCGCTCGTCTCGTGTATTGCGCTTGCCACGGCGGCGCTCTGCGTCGGTGCCAGCCCGGGACGCGCCCGCGCGGGCGATCTTTGCGCGTCGCTTCCACCGGTGTTCGACGGCGATCCCTGCGATCCGGCCAACGGCCCTTATCCGATGCTGCCCGGCCTTCCGCTGGTGCTGCCGATCAAGGGTCCGTCGGGACGCTGGTCCGACGGCCCGCCGACGATCTCGACAGGCTTTACCGGCGACGTCGATCTCGCGGTGCGCATCGGATCTTTCCCGACGGTGACGCAGATTCCGCCTCCGGCCGGAAGCACCGACAATCCGACGCTGCTCCAGAACACTGCCGGCGGCGGAGGCAACAGCCAGGGCAACGCCGTCACGTTCACGACGTTCGTCACCGACGGGCCGGGAACCTTTCCGTACGGCGCGCCTCTGGCGGGACTGGACCAGAGGCCGGTCGCGGTGTTCGCGTACGCCGACCTCGACGGCGACGGCGTCATCGGCCCCACCGACGCCGACGGCACCCTCGACAACCAGGTCGAGGCGCAGGAAGCGGTGGGACACGTCGGGCGCCAGGTCGGCCAGATTTCCACCGACCGTTTCTCGAGCCAGCTTGCGGTGCGCCTCGGAGCGCCGGCGAGCATCGGCGGGCTGCGCGTCGTGCTCGTCGCCGGCATGTACACCGGCGACGATCCGAACCAGCTCTGGTCCGACCGCACGCCGATCTTCACGAGCTGGCCGTTCTTCCCGCCGCTCGATCCGCTGCAGGTCGCTTTTCTTGCCGAGGCCAACCCGCCGGATCCGAACGGTCCGAACATCCTGTTCTACCAGCCGTCGGAGTTCCTGCTGACCGATCCTTCCGAGCCCGGTCTCGTCGAAGCGTTCGCGGTTCACGCCGACGGTAGCAACCCGTCCACCGACCAGTTCGTTTCGATCAGCGGGCCGGCCGTCGGCGTGCAGATGTTCCGCGACGTCAATCCGGCCACGTTCACGCCGTCGTCGCGCACCATCGTTCGCCCGGCACCCGCCGTCACCGGTCCCGACCGGCGCCTGGTGCAAGCGGCAGGAGAAATCGCCGTTCCATCGGGAAACACGGTGCAGCTGCGGCTGCTGCCGGTCGATTCCCTCGGAAACATCGCTGATCCGGATCCTTCTGGTGTACCCGCCAGGCTGCGCGCCGAAGGCGGGCTGCGCATCCTTTCGCCGGATGCCGACGGCGATCCTTACGCCGAGACTCTCAACATCGATTCGGCGCGCGGCACGACCGTCGTGATCGGTACCGACGGCGTCGTCGGTCGCGCGCGCGTGACGCTGTTCGATCCTCCGCCGGCCGTGCCGACGGGCCTCGACCAGGCGCTCGTGTTCGTGACTCCGAGCGGCAACGTCGACGCGGACGACGACGGGGTTCCCGACGACGGCGACGGCGACGGCATCATCGGCGATCATCCGTGCACTGCCGCCAAGATCCTCAGCCACACGCCGTGCGACGACAACTGCCCGACCGTCGTCAATCCCTCGCAGAACGACAGCGACGGCGACGGGCAGGGCAACTGCTGCGACGGTACCTGCGTGCTCAACGACTCCGAAGCCGGCTGCAGCGAATGTCCGCAGTCGGCGTCGCGGTTCCAGGGGATCACGACGCGTGCGCGCATGACGATCCAGCCTCGCGCCGGCATCAAGCCCGACGGGTTCCGCCTGAGAACCACGCTGATGCTGCAGAATGGCGAGACGATCTCGCCCGACATCGAGCAGGTGGAGATCGCCGTGGCCGAAGGCGACCAGCTCCACTACTTCGCGCAGCTGCCGGGAGTGTTCCACCTGGTAAACGGTGCGCCGTCATGGAGCTTCGAGGACACGTCCGGCAGCTTTGCCGGCATCCTCAAGGCCGAGCTGAAGACGACGAAGGACGGCGTCAAGGCGAGCTTCCTTGCGCGCCAGCTGAACCTCGTCACGACCCAGCCGGCGCAGGCGCTGCCGAACGGCCTCGTCGTCGCCGTCACCATCGGGGACGACACCTTCACCCGGCACGTCAAGTGCTCGTCCTCGCTGCAGGCGGTGCGCTGCAAGAGCACGAACTGACGGCCCGCCGCGTTCGCCCACGACATGCGCCGGGCGGCCGGCGACGCTGCCCGCGTGCGTCGATGCTTCGGCCCCGTGTATAGTTGCGCCTTGCGATGACCCAGAGCGCCGACGCGAGCAGTCCGACCGGCCCCGCCTCCCGCACCGCAGGCAGGCGGCTGTTCGCGCCCGGCTACGTTCGCGTCGCCGCCTTGGCGGCGGCGCTGGTCGTGGTCTCCGTCTGCGGCTTCGACTCGGTGCGCGGGCTCGGCCGCCCGTTCCCCGGATTCTTCGTCTGGGAGAACCTGTTCGTTCCGGCCATCGGTGCCTCCTCGTGGAGCGGCGTGCGCTCGGGGCTTCCTTACCAGTCGTGGGTGCTGACTGCGGACGGCCGCGACGTTCGCACGGCCGCCGACCTCGAAGGCGTGCTGCACGACAAGCGTGTCGGCGACATCGTCCGCTACGAAGTGCAGAAGAACGGCCAGAGGACGATCGTCAACGTGCCGGTCGAGACGTTCACGCTTCGCCATTACGTCGAGAGCACCGGGATCTTCCTCTTCGACGCGCTCGCGTTGATGACGCTGGCGGTCGTGATGCTCTACCTGAAGCCGGTCGGTGCCGACTCGGCATCGCTGTCTGCATTCGCGACGGCGCTGGCCCTGTTCCTGGCGACGGCGATCGATCTGTTCGGCCCTTATCTTTTCCGGCGCGCGTATTTTTTCTTTGCGGCCGCCGCACCGACGACGGCGTTCGTCGTGCTCAGCTTTTTTCCCATCCGCAGGCAGCGCCGCGCGTGGGAGACGCCGGTGCTTGCGCTGCTCGCGGTGCTGTCGGTCGCGTTCGGAGTCGCCTCGAACGCGACGTTTTTCGGAAACCGCGACGCGCTGCTGCTTCTCGACCGCCTGTTCCACGTCTACCTGGCCTCGGCGATCCTCGGCTCGATGCTGTTCTTCTCGTGGAACTTCGCGACGACGCGCGACCAGAACGTGCGGCAAAGGACCAAGGTCGTGCTGTTGTCGAGCCTGGGTGCTTTCCTGCCCGTGCTTGCGCTCGTGGCCGTGTACGCCGGTTTTGTCGACATCCCGTTCAACGTGCTGACGGTGTTCTTCGTCGCGTTCCCTGCGGGCATCGGTTACGCGATCGCGCAGCACGACCTCTTCGACGTCGACCGCCTGATCAAGCGCGCGATGGCGTACCTGCTGCTGAGCGCCGCGGTGATCGTCAGCTACGGCCTGGTGATCTCGCTGCTGGAGGCCCTGTTCGAGAACATGACCGGCGCCGCGCAGCGCCTGACGTCCGGCCTGATCGTGCTCGTGCTGCTGACGCTGCTCAATCCGAGCCGCGACCGCCTGCAGGCCCTCGTCGACCGCCTCTACGACCGCCGTCGCTACGAGTACCGCGACGTCGTGCGCAACGCTTCGAGGCGCTTCAGCTCCATCCTGGACTTCGAAGCGCTGGTTCGAAGCTCGCTCGAGCTGATCGACGAGACGGTGCAGCCGCTGTCGGCCGAGCTCGTCACCGTCGCAAGCGACGGCGTGCCGGTGCGGCGCGGCGCGCTGCTGTATCGCGAAGGTCCCGGGTCGCCGGGGACGATCGTGGTCGCCGACGCTGCCGTCCCGGAGCTCGCGGCCGTCGTCGACGAGCTGCGCAGCGCCGATTTCTTCGCCGGCTCCATCGCACCCGGCAGCGGGCGTGACGGAGCGGTCGAGCGCGTGCTCGCGACGGGCATGCACCTGGAAGGGCGCGAGACGGGTTTCCTCGTCGTCGGTCGAAAGCGCGCCGGCGGCTATCACACCGGAGACGATGCCGAGCTTTTGCGCACCATTTCGGACCAGCTCGCCGTCGCGCTCGAGAATGCGCAGGCCTACGACACGATCGGGCGCCTCAACGTCGATCTCGGAGCGAAAGCTGCGGCTCTCGAGGAAGCCAACCGCGAGCTGCGCGACGCCCAGGACCAGCTGATCCGCGCCGAGCGCCTTGCCGCCATCGGCGAGCTTTCGGGAGCCGTCGCCCACGCGATGCGCAACCCGCTGGCCGCGATCAAGATGGCGGCCGATTTCGGCAGCATGGAGTTCAGCGAGCAGGCGGCCGGCGAGAATTTCCGCGACATCAGCTCGGAAGCCGGCCGTCTCGAAAAACGCATTCGCGACCTGCTCGATTTCTCGCGGCCGTTCGAGCCGAGGCCCGAGCGGCTCGACCTTCACGCGCTGGTTTCGCGCGCCGTCGACGTTTCGCGAGGCAGGGCTGCGCAAAAAGGCATCCAGCTCGCGCTGGATGGCGAGCCCGTCGGCGTGCACGTCGATGGAGCGTTGTTCGAGCAGGTCGTCGTCGAGCTTCTCGCCAACGCGATCGACGCATCACCCGAGCGTGCCCGCGTCGAAGTGGTCACCGGAGGGGGCGGTGCGTCGGCCAACGGCAGTGCGTGGTTCTCGGTGACCGATCACGGCTCGGGCATCGCCGAAGAGAAAAAACCCCGCATCTTCGAGCTGTTCTTCACGACGAAAAAAGCCGGTACGGGCTTCGGTCTGGCCACCGTCAAGAAAATCGTCGACCGTCACCGTGGCAGGATCGAAGTCGACAGCGCCGACGGCGGCGGCACGCGCTTCACGATCCACGTGCCTCGCGCCTGAGCGGCGCCGGCGCGCCTCGACGCAGGCCGAGCAATGCGAGGAACAGTGCGGCGGCGACGCTGATCATCGCGCCGATCGCGAACGACGCCGGCTCGTAGACGAGCTCGACGATCGAGCGGCCCTCGGGAACCTCGACGCCCTGCACGAGGCCGTCGACGCGCCAGATCCTGGCCGGCGCACCCCCGACGCGGGCTTTCCACCCCGGCAGGTCGCTCTGGCTGAGGACGACGAGGGAGCGATCGGCGACGGTGGTCCGAAGCACGATCCGGCCTGGAACCGCTTCGAGCACATCGACGTTCGACGAAGAGTCGGGCGCGCTGGCCGTCGGAGCTTCTTCGCCATCGCCGCAGGAGACGAGCGCGACTTCGGCCGGATCCGGATCTGCGCGGTGCAGGCTGCGCTCGATCTGCGCGGCGGTGCCGCATTGCGCATCTGCCGCCAGCCGGTAGCGCGGGAGGGCGTCGGGCCTGCGCAGAACGCGCACGTCGTCCGTCTCGAGCACGGTTCGGTAGAAGGCGAGATCGACGGGCGGGGCGAAGGCGCCGTCACGCCTGGCCTGCACGACATAGCCGCACGAAAGAACCGGCAGAGTCTTGTCGCCCGCGTCGAGCAGCCCGCGTCGCAGCGTCGTCTCTTCTTCGACGAGGCCCGTCGCCTCGGCCAGCGCGGACCAGAGATAAGGCCCGGCGCCGTGCACCGCGGGCACTTCGAACTGGCTCGGATAGTCGCCGAGAAGAAAGGAAGGATCGCGCTTCTCGAAGAACGAGCGTGTCGTCAGCACCCGGGATTCCGGGTCGATCGCACCTGCTGTTTGCGGCGTCGCGCCGGAAGTATCGACGCCCGGCGGATTGCCGATCGCGAGCAGGACGTGGCCGGACCACAGCGTCAGTGTCGTCGCCACGACGGCTACGCCAACGACCGCCAGTGGCCAGCGTGCGCCGCGTCCTGCACGGTCGAGCAGGCGCTGCATGCCGAGCGCTGCCAGCGCTGCGATCGCGAACGAGACTTCGACGAGGTGCTTGAACGGGTGGCGAAACGCACTGGCCACCGGAAGATGCCAGGCCCAGCCGCTCACCGGCGTCGCGTTGCCGATCGCGAGCAGGTAGCCGGTGCCGAGCACGGCGCAGAAAAACAGGGAGCGGCGCGATCTCCCGATGCCGGCAACGGCCGCAAGGATGGCAATGGCGCCGAAGCGGTACGCCGGCAGTGGAGGAAACTCCATGCCGCTGCCGGGGGCCGGCATCACCCACGACGTGAACATCCAGGCCGAGGCGGGAAGCGACTGGAAGACCTCGAGGGACAAGGAGCCCGGCCGCCGCGACAGCGATTGCAACTCGAGCGCCGGGATGAGCTGCACGGCGGCAAGCGCGAGGCCGCCGGCGTAGATCGCCGCGACGGTGCCGAGCGCTGCGAGCATGCGGCCGCGACGCGCGAGAGCCAGCGCGAAGAGCACGGCGAGGATTGCCGTGTAGAGACTGATCTCCGGATACCCCGCCAGCCACTGCAGGGCCACGGCCAGCGCGCCTGCGGAGATCCACGCGCGGCGTCGCGGATCGTCGGTGGCGGCACGCTGGACGCAGGCGAGCACCAGCGGAAGCCAGACGGCGGCGTTCTGCATCTGGATGTAGAACGCCGCCAGCCACTGCATCGTGCCGCTGCATCCGAACAGCAGGCCTCCGAACAGCGCGGCAGCGACATCGACGTGAAGCCCGCGCAGCAACACGAACATGAACACGGCACCGAGCGCCGCGTGAACGGCCGCGACGATATCCATGACGCGAAGCGCGGATGTCGCCGGCGCCTGCGCGGGGCTTCCGTCCGCGGTTCTCGCCGGTGCCGCGGCGAGAACGTACGCGAGATTGAACGGATACGCGGCGCCTGCCGTCGTGTCGGCGAGCAGCGGCATGCCCGCCCGTTTGAACGGATTCCACAGCGGAAAGTGACCGGTCTTCCACTGGCGCGCGGCCTCGATGCGCAGCGGGGCCGCGCCGTCGAGGTTGTCGTGGTGAGCGGTAAGCGACAGCGTTCCGACGAGCGACGGCTGGTACACGACCCCGACGCATGCGAGGAGCGCGAATGCGGCGGCAACGCTCGAAGCGGTCGCTTTCATTTCAGTCGGCGTACCCGAGGGCTTTCAGGCCGCTCAGCTTTTCGGCGTCCGCGTTGGTCGCCGTCTTCGGACCTTTGAGCGTGGCGCCGAACGCCCACGTCTTCGGTACGCCGGCCGGATCGGGATCCTGCTGGCAGAGGCGAAGCAGCGAGCGCGGCGCCTCGCCGTCTTCGTTCCAGACCTTGATCGTCAGCTCGTCGGGATCCGCGGCGAGGTCGTAACGGCGAAGCTCGGCGCGGCAGTCGCCCGGACGCACGCCGATCGCCCATTTCCGGTTGTTCTGGATCGCGGCGCGCCACTGGTCGCCGCCGTCGCGGGCAGGAAACGAGGCCTCGGTATAGATGATGCGCGAAGCATCGAGGCCGCGTCCGCTGCGAAGGTCCACGTCGGGCGTCGACGGCAGCGGCGGCGCCCCCGCAGCCGCGAGGATCGTCGGCGCGACGTCGAGGCCGCTCGTCGGCAGGTCGCTGCGACCGCTTTGGACGCCGGGCCCGCGCAGCATCAGCGGTACCCTGGTCATCGTGTCGTAAACCTGCACCGCGTGCCGGAACCAGTCCTCGTGGTCCATCAGGCTTTCGCCGTGATCTGCCGTCAGGATCGTCAGCGTCGAATCGCCGCCGAGTCGCTGGTCGACGCCCTCGAGAAGACGGCCGACCTGCGAATCCACGTACGCGATCTCCTCGTCGTACGCGTCGACGTAAGCGAGCCCGTCGTCGACGTCCGGCTCGCGCTCGTACGGGAGGATGCGCGAAACGTCGATCGGGAGCGGGGAATCGTGATGGAAGCGCCGCGGCCAGTCGTCGGGCGGGTGGTAGGGACCGTGCGGGTCCATGTAGTGCACCCACAGCAGCAGCGGGCGCGACGGGTCCCTCGGTTTGTCGAGCCACGCCAGGACGGCGTCGGTAGTGCGTGCGGCATCGCGCTCGTAGGTGTTGCCGCGATACTTCTCTTTCTCGTCGACGAAGTCGTCGTAGTAGCCGAAGCGCGAGCCGATGCCGCTGGTTTCGGTCGTCAGCATCATGTTCGAGACGAAACCCGCGCTCTGCCATGCGGGAGGCATCAGCTCCGGCAGGATCTTCTGACCCTGGGGCAGGAGCTGGATGAGCTGTCGCACGCCGTGCTGCTGCGGAAGCAGGCCCGTCAGCAGGCTGACGACGCTCGGAGTCGTCGATGCCTCGGCCGACCAGCAGTGCGTGTACAGACGACCCTTCGCGAACCAGCGGTCGATGTTCGGCGTGGTCGCGCGCCCGTAGCCGTAGAGACCGACGTGGTCGGCGCGAAGAGTGTCGATCGTGACGAGGACGACGCTTTTCGTCTGTGCCGGGTGGCAGGAGCACGCGAAGACCGCCGCCGCGACAACGAGGGCGACGCGCCGTGTCGCTGCGACCAGGCGGCCACACGACGATCGCGGCGCGCGGCGGAGCAGCCGCCAGGAGCAGATCGGGCTTCCGGCCATCGCGCGAGTATACGGTCCCCGTCGCCGGTGCGCGATTGCAGCGGTCGGGGTTCGCGGCGCACGTTCGCCTGCGCGGGCCGTTTGCGCGGCGCTGCGGCAGCCCGCTTGAGCGCTCTGCGGATGCGGTGGGCAAAGCGACCGCTGCGATGGTATCGTAAGCCGGTTACGGGCAAGGCGGCTCGCCCGGCTCCGGCCAGCGCCGGTCGTGACGCCGCGACTGCCGGCGAGACCGCCACTCCGGCAACGACGAAGCCATGCGCAAGCTCATCATCATCCCGGCGTGGAACGAGGCCCGCTCGATCGCCGACGTCGTCGCGCGCTGCCGCCGCGAGGCGGGTGGCTTCGACGTTCTCGTGATCGACGACGGCTCCGGCGACGCTACCGCGTCGCTGGCGGCAAGCGCCGGTGCGGCCGTCGTCTCGCATCCGTTCAATATCCGCTACGGCGCCGCGCTGCAGACCGGCTACCTCTACGCCCTGCGCCACGGCTACGACCTCGTCGTGCAGATCGACGCCGACGGACAGCACGACCCGGCCGACGCGTCGGTGCTGGCCGCGCCCATTCTTGCCGGCACGGCCGACCTCGTCGTCGGATCGCGTTTCCACGCAGCGTCGACTTATGAAATGCCGCCTCTTCGAAGACTCGGCAGCGCGTGGTTCCGTACCCTCGTGCGGACCCTCGTCGGACTCGAGCTGAGTGATCCGACCTCCGGCCTCCAGGCCCTGTCGCGCGGAGTCCTCGAGCTCTACGCCACCGATTCCTTTCCCCTCGACTATCCGGACGCCGACGTGCTCGTGCTCGCTGCGCGCAGCGGCTTTCGCATAGTCGACGTGCCGGCCAACATGCGCTCGGCAGCGGGCTCGCCGTCGATGCACGCGGGCATCGGCGTGCTGTACTACGTCTACAAGATGACGCTGTCGGTCGTCATGAACGCGATTCGCCCGGTGACGGTCCGGCGCCGCGACACGCGGGATGCGGCCGGCCGCGCAGAGGCGGCATGACCGAGGAACAGCTTCGCAACCTGCTGCTTGCCGAGTCCGACACGACGGCCGTGCGCGTGGTTGCACTGATGGTGGCGCTCGCGCTTTTCGCCGCCGTCTTCGAAGCGGTGCGGCGCCGTCGTCTTTCCGAAAGCCTGACGCCGATCTGGCTTACCTGCGCCCTGGCCGTGCTCGTGCTCGCCATCGACCTCAAGCTGCTCGAGAGGATGACGGGCCTCATCGGAGCGTGGACGCCGAGCTCGACGGTATTTTTCTTCGCGCTGCTGTTCCTGCTCGCGATCGCGCTGTCGTACGGTGTCGTGCTCACCCGGCTCGGCCGCCAGGTGACGCGGCTGACCCAGGAAATCGCCATGCTGCGCGCAAGGCTGCGCGATGACGGCGACTGACGCTGCCGCGGCCACTGTTCCATGCCCGCTGTGCGGCGATCCCGGGCAACGCCGCACGCGCTACGCGCTCTCCGCGTTCGACGTCGTCGAGTGCCCGCGCTGCGGCGGGCTGCAGCGGGACCCTCTTCCCGGGCCCGCGGAAATGGCCGGGTATTACAGCGATCCCCGTTACATCGACGGCAGTTACTTCGACGTCGATGACGGCGGAGTCGAGGCGCGGATCTTCTCGGAGACTCTCGGTGCGCTCGCGACGCGCAGGACCTCCTTGCAGCTTGCGCCGACGGGCCGTCTTCTGGATGTCGGAGCGGGATCGGGAGCCTTCCTGCGTATGGCCATGCACAGAAGCTGGGATGCCCAGGGCGTCGAGCTTTCGCCGGAGCTCGCGGCAAGGGCCGCGGCAACCAGCGCCGCCGTTGTCGTCTGCGGCGATTTCGAGACCGCTGCGCTTCCGTCTTCGAGCTACGACGCGATCACGATGTGGGACGTGCTCGAGCATACGATCGACCCGGGCCGGGTGCTCGATCGCGCCCGCGCACTGCTCGCCGACCGCGGCGTTCTCGTCGTGCTGACCATCGATGCCGCCAGCCTCTTCAACGTCGTCGCCGACCTCGCCTGGCGCGCGAGCGCGCATCTGGTCAAGTCTCCGCTCGAGCTGCTCTACGACAAGAGGCACAACCATTACTTCACCGGGGCGAGCCTTTCGGTGCTGCTCGGCCGCCACGGGTTTCGCGTCGAGCAGAGTCGAAGCCATCGCGCGCACCTCGGCCGCTGGCTGAGCGAGCCCGCGCCGGCCGCCGTCGTCGCCGGAGGTGCAATTCTCGATGCGCTGTCGGTGCCGCTGCGGCGCTGCTATCGCCAGCTCCTGTTCTGCGTGGGCGCATGATCGAAGAGATTGCGGTACAGCCGCCCGGGCCGCGCCGCCGCGGGCGCGCGCTGCTGGTGGCATGCGCTCTGGTCGTCGCGGTGCCGGTGTGGTGGTCGTGGCCGCTGGCTCTCCACCTGAAGACCCACACGCTGGTGCGTGAGCCTGCCGCGCCGGCCCTCGATGCCGCGAGCCTGTCCCACGCCGACTGGGACCTCATCCTGGCCAACGACCAGAACCTTTCGCTGTGGGGAGCGTCGGCCAATGCGCGGGCGCTGCTGCACGCAGACCTTGGCACCTTGCTCACCCAGGGTCAGTGCTACCCGACGCCCGACTCGACGATGCTCGGCGAGCACATGTTCGAGCTCGGCGTGCTGGCCGCGCCGTGGTGGGTCCTGACGCACGATCCGGTGGCCACCTACAATCTCGCGCTGCTGACGGCGCTGCTGGTTGCCGCCAGCGGAATGTTCCTGTTCGTCGAGCGCCACACGGCGAGCACGGCGGCGGCGATCGTCGGCGCCGTCGCATTCGCGCTGGCGGTGCCGCGAATCTCCGACCTTCCGTATCATCCGGCCGTCGTCGGCACCGAGTGGATTCCGTGGGTACTGTGGGCTTTCGACGCCGCGCTCGACGGAAAGCATCGCGGCCCTGCGCTGGTGCTGATGGGAATCACGCTCGCGCTGGCGATGCTCGTCGGATCCTATCCGCTGGTCGCGATCGGCATCGTCGGCGGTGCCTACGGAACCGTGGACATCGGCGTGCGCTGGTATCGCGGCCGTCTCGCGCTTCGAACCATCGTCGAATGCGTCGTCGCCGCATTGCCGGCATTCGTGCTGACCGGCGCGCTGCTGCTGCGCTACGCCGCCGTCCAGCGCGAGTGGATGCTGCCGCCGATCGCCGCGCCGAAATTCTTCGTCGATCTGCCGGATTACCTGCCGGGCGGACTGATGTCGCCGGGACTGGCGGCGCTGGCGGGCGTCACCCTGCTGGCAGCGCTTTGGCGCGGCGCGGGCGGACGTGCCATTGCGGGCCTCATCGCCGCGACGCTGGCCGCGGCCTTGATTGCGACCCGCGTCGAGCTCGGCGGGCAGCCGGTGAGCGTCTACGAATCGCTCGCGCGCGTCGTGCCGCTTCTCGATTTCGTCCGCGCGCCGGGCAAGGCCGCGCTGGCCGTCTGCTTCGGGATCCAGGCGCTCGGAGCGATCGGCTGGAGCCGCTGCTTCGAGAGAATGCAGGGGCGCAGTGTCGCGGCGCTCGCCGCCATTCTGGTCGCGATCACCTGCCTCGAGATCCGTCCGCCGGCGTTCGCGAGCGTCGTCCTCGGCAGCGGCGCACCGGTGCAGCTTCGCGAAGTGGCACCCGAGCGCAGCCGCATCGATGCAATGGCCGCCGTGCTGACGAGCTCACTCGATCCAAGACCCGTGCTCGACCTGCCGACCGGTCGCATGGTCAAGGCCCCCGTTGCCCTGCTCGACGCCGCGTACCACGGCCATGCGACGTCGGCCTGCTACAATTCCCTGATTCCTCCGGTGATGCGCCAGGTCTACGCGCTCGCCGACCGCAGCCACAGCCGCGAAGGCGTCGACGAGCTGGCCGCCGCAGGCTTCGGCTTCGTGATCGAAAGGGCACTGCACTCGGCGGCCGCGCTTTCGCCGATGTCGTTTCCCGCGCCCGCGCGACTTCTGACGTTCGAGGAAGGAATGGCGATCTGGGGCCTGCCCCAGCCGATCCTGGTGCACCGCGATCCGTCGAAGCTCGCGCTCGTCGTGACCGGCGGCTCGACGCGAAGCACAGCGTTTGCACCCGATCCTCCGTTCGAGCTCGACGTCGAGGTGACCAACCGCAGCGATGCCGTGTGGGCTTTGCCGCAGCCGGTCGCGCCGGTGGTTGCCGACGTCGAGATGCACGGCGAAGGCGGCGCCGAGTTCCATTCCCAGGCCCGTGGGGTACTTCCGCTCGCCCTTGCCGGCGGGGCGACGACGCGATTTCCGCTGGTGATGCCGGAGGCCCCGGCCGCCGGCAGCTGGAAAGCGACTGTGCGGATCGAAGGCTTGCCGCAGATCAGCGTCGCCCCGGATTTTCGATGGACGGACGAAGAGCGCTGACTGGTCCAACAGCGCACGAAGTGCGCTCGCTGGTGATGGACCTGCTCTCGTGAACAGATGAAGGCCATGCTGAGAGTCTCTCCGCTTGCGCTGGCTGGCGTCCTTGCGATGGCCGGTCCGGCCGCTGCCGCCGGCGCGGTTCCCGCCAGTTATTCGAAGGCCCTGCAGACGGCCGATGCCTTTCTCCACGCGTGGCTGGTCCGCGACGCTGCCGCGGGGCGCGGCCTGATGGCTTCGTCGCTGCTCGATCCTCCCGGCGGCGTCGATGCCGCGGCGTACTCCTCGTGGCTCAGTCTCTACATGACCGGCGAGAGCAGCCCGCGCCACCAGGCCTACGAGCTGCATCCGGGCCAGTGCGCAGACGAAAGCTCGTGCTCGTTTCCGGTGACGCTTTTCGAGTACGCGAGCGGCGACGCCTCGGCCTTCGGCCAACCCGGCCAAATCGAGCTGGTGCACGAAAGGGAAGGCTGGCGGGTGACGCGCCTGCCGCGCAGCTCCGACAACCGCTGATCCGGCCGAATTGGGGGGCAGGCACCAGCGCGTGGGGACAGGCACCAGCGCGCATCAACTGGGCGATGTTGCCCGCTCGATGCGCGCTGGTGCCTGTCCCCGGCCACGTTGTCGGCGTCAGCCGATCTGGAATTTCTCCAGGCGGTAGCGCAGCGTGTCTTTCGACATGTCCAGAAGCTTTGCGGCCACCGTGCGGTTTCCGTCGGCGTGCTCGAAGGCCTGGCGCAGCGCAAGCTGCTCGATCTCCTCCAGCGAGATCGGTCCCGACGAAAAATCGAGGCGAAATTCTCCGGGAGAGCGGATCGAGCGCGGAGCGGTCGATCCGTCGCCGGCGGCCGGCCTGGCGTCGCCGATCGAGAACAGGCTGATGTCTTCCGCGTCAATCACGTCGCGCTGGCTCAGCACGACGGCGCGCTCCATCGCGTGCGCCAGCTCGCGCACGTTGCCCGGCCACGAATAGGCGGCCAGCGCCGCCCTCGCGCGCTCGGTGAGCTGCGGGGGAGTAAGGCCGTACTCTGCCGCGTGGCGTGTCAGGAAATGGTCTGCGAGCAGCACGATGTCGTCTCCGCGTTCGCGAAGCGGCGGTGACTGGATGCGGAACACGTTGATGCGGTGGTAGAGGTCGGGCAGGAAGCTGCCGCGCTGCACCGCAGCCTCCAGATCCAGGTGCGAGGCCGTGACGACCGAGCAGCGCAGCACGCGGTCGCGCGTGCTGCCGAGCCTTCGCAGCACCCTTTCGTCGATGACCTTCAGGATCTTGGCCTGCAGGTCGAGGCTCATGCGGCCGATCTCGTCGAGGAAGATCGTTCCGCCTTCGGCCGCTTCGAAAAGGCCCGGCTTGGAACGAATCGCACCGGTGAAAGCGCCGCGCTCGTAGCCCATCAGCTCGGCTTCGAGAAGATGGTCGGGGAGCGCGGCGCAGTTCACCTCGATGAACGGCGCGTCGTGGCGCGGAGCTGCGCGGTGGAGCGCGCGCGCGATCAAGCCCTTGCCGGTTCCAGTTTCTCCGGTGATGAGGACGGTCGGCCCGCCGCCGCCGCGCTTCTGGTGTGCGGCAAGGCGCAGCAGCAATTCGCGAAGCGCTCGCACGGAGGCAGCTTCGCCGACGAGCCCGACGGTATCGGGCTCCGCATCGTCGTGCGCCGAGCCGGGCGCGAGATCGCGCTTGCGGTAGTAGTCGAGCTCGTTGCGCAGGCCCTTGCTCGCCAGGCAGCGATCGATGATCAGGCCGAGCTCCTGGAGGTTGACCGGCTTGGTGAGATAGTCGCTGGCGCCGGCGCGCATCGCGGCCACGGCATCTTCGACCGTTCCGTGCGCGGTCAGCAGCACCACCGAGACCGACGGAAACGATTCCTTGACGGATTGGAGAAGTTCGTAGCCGGTCATGCCCGGCAACCGGAAGTCGCTCAGCAGGATGTCCGGCTCTCCTTCTTCGATCAGGCGCAGTCCGTCCTCGGCGGTCTCGGCCGCCCGGACGGTGTGCTCGAGCCTTTGCAGGGTGCCGGCGAGATAGCGCCGCAGGACATCCTCGTCTTCGACCAGAACGATATCGGCCATGGTCCCCCTCCTTGCCGGGGATCCGGCGCCGGAGCGCATCATCTTGGCACCCGCGTCGATTCGATGCGCGCTCGCGCCGGACCACGGGCCGGTACCTGACCCCACCCCCGAGCCAAACGGCGGCGGGTGGGCAAATGCCCACCGGGCGGGCTTCTCACCCGCCCGCCTGACGATACGCTCAGGCTAACCCGCGGGAAAAGCTCAAAGAAGGATTTGGCACGACGGTTGCTCAGGTGGGAGCATGACTTCCACACGCCTCGCAGAGCGCGCCCAGCAGGCCCAGTCGGGCCGACCGTCCGGAGCTGTCCGCCCCGGCGTTCGCAACCAGATCCTGGAGGCAGCCCTCGTCGAGTTCGCCGAGAAGGGGTTCCAGGAGGCCTCGCTGGCCGCCATCGCACGGCGCCTCGGCGTCACCGCGCCGCTGGTGCTCTATCACTTCGGATCCAAGGCCAACCTGTGGCGCGAGGCCCTCGAAGTCTTCTGCGCCAGCTTTGCGGCCACCGTCAACGAGGCCATCGCCCAGGGCAACGAGCTCGAGGGCCGCGATGCGCTGCGCCTGATCGTGCGCCGCCTCGTGCACTTCTTCGCTGCCAACCGCGCCGCCTACCGGCTCATGCGTGACGAAGGCGGCGTCGATTCCGGTCACGACGAGTGGTTCGCGACGCGCAACCTGAACCCCGTGATCCGCCGCATCGAGAACGTCTACAACCGCGCGATCCAGGAAGGCGCAATGCGCGCGGCGCCGTTCGAGACGACGTTCTTCATGATCCTCGGTGCGATCTCCTGCTACCTCGAGTCGCGGGCACTGGCTGCCCATCTTTTCGGCGCAAGCGACGAGCGTGAGCACTGGATCGACGACTACGCCGACCAGGTCGTCGGACTCTGCTTCGAGGGCCTGCTCATTGCGCCGCGGCGCGAGCGCCCGATGCTCGCTGCGCTTCGCGCGGCGACGATGACGGTTTCGGAGGCTTCACTGCGATGAGCGACCAGGCCGCGATGAACCAGGGTGTGGCCGCGTTCGTTTCGCTGCACGAGACGCTGCCGCCGGTGGCGATGCTGCTCGGCGGAGTACCCGCGCTGACGATTCTCGTGATGACGGCCGTGCGCTATGTCGCCAGCGGCACGATCTGACGGTCGATCTGCGGTCGAGCGAACGGTCGAGAAGGATATCGGGGGAGACGGCATGACGACCGGAAGAGAAAAGGGCGCTGCGGACGGGAGGTCCGCGACGACCACAGCAAGCAGCGCTGCCAGCGGCACGACCTTGCTGGCAGCAATCGGCTTCGGCGTGGGAGTTCTCGGGCTGCTCGCGCTGCTCGTCGTCGCTTCGCTCACGCCGGTCGCTGCCCACGCGAGTCTTTCGGCGTCCGCGCCGGGACTGGACGTGCTGGTGAGCGACACCGTGCTGCGCTGCGCGGCGGTCGTGATCTTCCTCTCGGTTGCCGGCGTGCTGTTCCTCTCGAGCGCGCGCCAGTGGAGCGTGCTCGCGCAGCGGGAGAATGCAGCGCAGCCGCGGCAGCGCTGAAGGAGAAGCACGAGGAAGCGCGCAGCGCTGACGGAAAAAATAAGGGCGCGCGACGAGGGAGGCTGTCAGCGGAAACGTCGGGCCTCGGGTCGGGGGAAACGCCGTTTGGGGACGGCGACGGGGACGCGGTGTCCTGCGCAGGGGAAGCGCGGGGCACCGCGGATTCCCGAAATCCCCGGGATCCGGGGGAGAGGCACGCGGCCGCGAGAGGGCGTTCGACACGGGGGCGTTGATTCGATCGCCACCTCTCCGGTCGCGACAGGGCCGGGCAACTTCGCGGTTGCCCGGCCCTTCTTTCTTGTCGCGTCCAGTCTGCTGCGTCTTGCCGTTGCTCAGCGCGGCGCGAGCATGTCCTGGTACTTCGGCAGGTTCGCGACGAGCAGGTAGAGCGTCGCTGCGCCGACGAACAGTCCCGGTCCCGCTCCGCTGAGATCGAGCATGACGTGGAACAGCACGATGTTGAGCGCCAGCGGCGCCAGCACGACGGTTGCAAGCGCGACGTAACGCCCGGCGAGGAAAGCAAGGCCGGTCGCGATCTCGACGATCGCGACGAGCCGGAGCAGGTAGCCGGTGGCGACGAGAGCGCCGAGGAAGGCCGAGGCTTCCGCGTTGTGCTGGGGATTGGGCGCGAATCCGAAAAATTTATTGAGGCCGGCGAACACGAGCAGCAGTCCGAGAAGGATGCGAATCACCTTGGTGAGCATGCTTTCCATCTTTGGTCCTTTGCGCTGGGCGCCTCAGTGGTTGCGGGAAAACTCGAAATGACCTGCTCCATATTGGACGCCGGCGCTGCGCTTGTCGATTCGGCGCTCGCGCCGGGCAACGCGACCCGCTCGTCTTGCCGAGCGGGTGCCATGCCGCTAGTTTCCCGCCGTGCAGATCAAATACGAGGACATTCTTCAGCAGATGACGGGTCCCGGGGGCCCTTTCGAGATCGCCGTCGAGATGGTCGGCGGCAGGCCGATGAAGAATTTCGTCGCGCGCGAGCGCTCGATCCGCGAAAAAATCGTTGCCGCCTCGGCGCGGGACGGGCAGACCCTCCTGGTCTACGGGGACCGCCGCTACAGCGATCGCGATTTCGCGCGCCTCGTCTTCGGCGTCGGCGAGCGCCTGGTCGCCGACCACGGGCTGCAAAAAGGTGACCGCGTCGCCGTGCTCGCGGTCAACCGGCCCGAGTGGCTGCTGGCTGCGTTTGGCGCAACGTCGGTTGCCGGCATCGGCGTCGCGCTCAACGGCTGGTGGCAGACCGACGAGCTCGAGTACGGCCTCCGCGACTCCGGCTCTCGCTTCCTCGTCGTCGACGACCGGCTTTTCGCCCGCGTCGCGCCCGTGCTCGGCCGCATCCCGACGCTCGAGAAAGTCTTCTACGTCGGAGAGCACGCGCCGGCCGGCACGACTCCGTTCTCGTCACTGATGCAGCCGACCGACACGGTGCCCACGCAGCCCATCGACGAAGACGATCCGTTCATGATCCTCTACACGTCGGGTACGACGGGGCGCTCCAAAGGTTGCATCACCACGCATCGCGGAACGATCGCTCAGGTGCTCGGCATCCTGTTCGCGGGCATTGCAGGCTCGATCCTGTCGGGCAGCGAGCTGATTCCTTCGGGCGGCGAGCCTTCGGCGCTCGTCACTTCGCCGCTGTTCCACGTCGGCGGACTGCATTCGGGCATCTGCACGCAGATCACGGCCGGCATCAAGATCGTGCTGCTCGAGGGCAAGTTCGATCCCGACCGCGTAATGCAGATGATCGAGAAGGAAAAAATCACGATGTGGCCGGCGATCCCGACGATGCTCCACCGCGTCGTGCACTCGCCGAACATCGCCGACTACGACCTGTCGAGCCTTCTCAGCGTCTCGTTCGGCGGCGCGCCCACGGCGCCGGAGACCATCGACAGGGCGCGCGCAGTGCTGCCGGTGGAGCCGAGTTTTTCGAACGCGTACGGCCTTACCGAAACCCACGGCGTCGCGACGGTGAACGCCGGAAAGGCGCTGCTCGGCCGCAAGACCTCGGCCGGCCGCGTCGCGCCGATGCTCGACTGCAGGATCGTCGACAGCGACGGTCGCGAAGTCGCCGCAGGCTCGCTCGGCGAAGTGCTGTTTTACGGGCCGACGATCACGCCCGGCTACTGGAACCGTCCCGACGCGACCGCCGAGACGGTGCGCGACGGCTGGCTGCATACCGGGGACCTCGGCTACCTCGACGAAGAGGGATTTCTCTACATCGTCGACCGCGTCAAGGACATGATCCTGCGCGGAGGCGAGAACGTGTACTGCGTCGAGATCGAGAACCTCCTCGCCGAGCACCCGGAGATCGACGAAGCCGCAATCGTCGGCGTGCCCGACGCCGAGATGGGAGAGCGCGTCAAGGCGATCGTACGCCGTGTCGCCGGCTCGACGATCGATGCCGAAGCGGTGCGCCGCCACGTCGCCTCGCGCATGGCGGCGTTCAAGGTGCCGGAGTTCGTCGAGTTCACGAACGAGCCGCTGCCGCGAAATCCGGCGGGGAAGATCCTGAAGAACGAGCTTCGAAAGACGACGTGAGCAGAATGAAGCTACCTTCCTGGCTCATACCGCGTCGGTTGGGCCGCTTCGGGGGTGTAGTTTCAGGCTGCGGAAAAAGTGCGCAGGGCGCAGGCCGGCGGCGCGTGCATCGCGCGACCGTAAGCGTCCAGCACATCGGCAGGATCGCCCGCCGCTGCCACCAGCCCGTCCTCGATCCACAGGCAGCGGTCGCACAGCTCGGCAATCGTCGCGGCGTCGTGGGAAACGAGCACGCAGGTGCGGTCGGAACGGATTCGCTCGCGCATCGCGGCCGCCGATTTCTCGTGGAAGGCCGCGTCGCCGGTGCCGAGCGCTTCGTCGAGCAACAGCAGCTCCGGGTCCGCGTGCCACGCGACCGAGAAGCCGAGACGTGCCCTCATGCCGTCCGACCACGTCGAGATCGGGTCGTCGATCACCGCTGCGAGCCCGGCGAAGGCGATGATCGAATCCATCTTGGCGTCCACTTCGGCGCGGCGAAGTCCGAGCAGCATTCCCGACAGTGTCGCGTTCTCGAGGCCGGTGAGCTGAGGCAGGAATCCGACCTGGAGTCCGAGCAGCGACGCGCGGATTCCCGGCGCTCGTTCGATTACGCCGCGATCCGGTCCGAGAATTCCCGCGAGAAGCCTCAGCAAGGTCGTCTTGCCCGCGCCGTTTCGTCCGACGATGCCGAGGGTCTCGCCGGCATGCACGTCGAAATCGACGCCGCGCAGTGCCCAGCGGTCGCTGCGGCCGCGCGTGAAGATGCGTCCGCGCACGATGTAGCGCACGGCAACGTCGCGCACTCGCAGAAGTGCAGGAGCGTTCTTCACGCCGGCAATCTCGGATAGAGAAGCTCGCGCTTTCGCACGAAGGCGCGAGCTGCCGCGATGGCGACGAGCGAGACGGCAGCGACCGCCGCCAGTGCAGCGAGGTCCGGAAGGCGCCCATGCATCAGCACGTCGCGCCACGCGCCGAGCACCACCGCCATCGGGTTGAGCGAAAGCCAGGCCCGCAGCGGATCGGGCACCCGCGAAAGCTCGAAGAACACGCCCGAGACGAACATCCCGAAACGCAGCGCGACGTCGAGCCCGACGAGAATGCTGCGAAGAAACGGCACCAGCGCCGCCGTCCACAGCGCCAGCGCCGCGATCAGCAGGAACTGCACGAGAAGCACGAGAGGAAACGTCACCAGCGCCGGCGCCCGCAACAGGCCGTCGGCCGCGAGAAAGACGAAAAGCACGAACAGGCCGATGCCGAACTTGGCGGCATCGACGATCAACATCGCTGCAGGGAAAACCAGCTTCGGAACGAACACCTGCATCGCCAGCGGCTGGTTGACGAGGATCGTCGGCGCCGCGCGCGTGATGCTCTGCGCCAGCCAGCGCCACGACACCAGGCCGCACAGCAGGAAGGAGACATAGTGCTCGACGGGAACGCCGAGGATGCGGCCGAACACGACGTAGAGCACGGCCATCTCGAGCAGCGTCTCCAGCGGCCACCAGAGGTAACCGATGTAGAGGCGCTCGGACTCCAGGCGAAGCTGGCAGTAGGCCTGGTAGAAAAGGATCTCGCGGGTGCGTGCGGCCGCGCCGGTCACGGCTGCAGGATCTCGCTTTCCCATCTCGAGCGCGCGCTGCGCGACTTGGACCACGCGGTGCGCGAACTGGAGCCCGCGGTGCGCGTTTTGGAACCTGTGGTGGGCGATGCGGACCCCGCCGTGCGAACTCGCGTGAACCGCTCGCGCCGGTGAAGGCGCGGCTCGGCGCGAGTCCAGAATTCGATCGTATCGGGCACCACGAGGTAGCCCTTCCAATGCGCGGGGCGCGGGATCTCGCCGTCGGGATACTGCTGCTGCAACTTCGAGTAGCGACGCAGCAGCTCGCGGCGCGACGCGATCGGGCGACTCTGGTCGGATGCCGCGGACGCGTAGCGGCTGCCGACGGGGCGTTCCTGCCAGTACTCGTCGGCTTCGCAGGCGCTGAGCACGCGAACCTTGCCGTCGATGCGCACCTGCCGCCCGGTAACGTGCCAGTAGAACACGAGCGAGACGTACGGGTTGCCCGCCATCTCGCGCCCCTTGCGGCTGGCGGCGTTGGTGTAGAACACGAAGCCGCGCTCGCTCGCCTCCTTCAGGAGCACGTAGCGCGACGACGGACGCCCGCGGCGATCGGCGGTGGCCAGCACCATGGCCTCCGCAATCGGGGCCCCCGCCTTGGAGGCGGCCCGGAACCAGGCGCGAAAGCGGGCGATGGGGTCGGTCATGCGTTCGTCTCCGGGCAAGGATTCGAGTGGGGAATCGAGCGTTCTTCTAGGGTTGAGGGAAACGGCGGTCAAAACCCACAATTGCGCGAAACAGCCCCGGGCCGAAGCGGCGAAAGCCGTTGACGCTCCGGTGTTAGCGGTGCTAACTTCCGCGCCCGTACCGCTTGCAGCGGTTGCCTGGGGCCGGGTTTTCCGCATTTTTCGTGCCTTTTCCGGCACGAAGGCAGAAAAAGGATCCCGGGACAAAACCTGACTCCCCTGCCGGGGAAGGAGCCGACCCATGAACGGACTCGAGACTGGGGCCGAGGCCACTGCTTCCCGCCAAACCGCGCTCGACGCGCGCCAGTACTGGATCAACGCCTGGCGGCCTTCGACCGTGCAGCGCAGCTACCGGGTGACGCGCATCGACGGCGAAATCCCGCGCGAGCTCCACGGGACGTTGTACCGCAACGGTCCTTCCCAGCAGGTGCTGCCGGCCGAAGGCTACCGAGCGCTGCACTTGTTCGACGGGGACGGCCTGGTGCACGCGTTCCGTTTCGACGACGGGCGCCTCGATTACACCGGCCGCGTCGTCGAGCATCCGTGCACGCTGCGCGAGCGCGACGAGGGACGCTTCTGCATGAACGCGATCGGTGTCCAGGTCGCCGATCCGGTCGATCCGTTCCGCATCCAGCCGAATACGAACGTCGTTTTCCACGGCGGCAAGCTGATGGCGCTCGTCGAGAACGCATTCCCGTTCGAGATCGACCGCCGCACGCTCGCTCCGATCGGGGTCAACGATTTCCAGGGCAAGATGCTCGGCATGAGCACGACGGCGCACCCGAAGATCGACGCGCGCACCGGCCAGATGATCATCCACGGCTACCAGCCGTTCGAGCCTTACCTTCAGTACTACGTCGTCGAGCCCGACGGCTCCTGCTCGCTGGCCGAAGCGGTGGACGCCCCGTACGCAGTGATGGCGCACGACATCGCGATCACCGAGCATTACGCGATCTTCATCTGGGGCGCGGTCCACTTCGATGGGATGGCACTGATGAACGCCGGCGGTTTCAACGAAGCGATCTCGTGGAAGCCCGAGCTGGGGCTGCGCTTCGGCGTACGCCGCCGCGAAGCCGGGGCGAAGACCCAGTGGTTCACGGCGCCGACGCCCGGCTTCATTTTCCATCCCGGCAACGCATACGAAGACAACGGCAGGATCATGATGGATGCGGTGACCTACCGCGACGGCGATGCGCTGCTCGATTCGCTGCGCAATGCACGCGACGGCAGGGCCACTCCCGGTTTTGCGGGAGTCCCGTTCCTCTACGAGCTCGACCTTGCGACGGGAGTCTGCAGCGAGCGCCAGCTCGACGAGCGCGGCGCAGAGTTCCCGCGCCTGGACGACCGCCTCGTCGGTTACCGCAACCGCTACGGCTACGCGGCGCTCGACCGCAGCATCGGAAATCTCGAAGACACGTGGGCGACCATCGTGCGTTACGATCGCCAGGGCGGCGCGAACCAGGTGCAGGACTTCGGTCGCTGGCACTGGCCGAGCGAGCCGGTCTTCGTGCCGCGAAGCGCGACTTCGGCCGAGGACGACGGCTTCGTGCTGTGCACCGTCTACGACGGAGTGAACGACACGAGCTTCGTTGCAATTCTCGATGCCGCCGATGTCGGCGCCAAGCCCCTGGCCGTCTGCCATCTCGAGCACCGCGTGCCGATGGGGTTCCACGGCAGCTTCGCCGGCGGGATCGTCTGATCGGGTCTCATGAGCGCTGCGCGACGCCACCCGGCGTCGCGCAGCGCGGCTCCTCACCGCCGAACCCGCTGCTGCAAAATTTGTCGCGGCGGGCGCCAGTCCGATGCCGCCGCTCGATCGGTCCCGCCTGAGGGTGCGCTTGCTCCGAGCCCGTGCGGCACGCTAGTGTCGCTGCCGTGCGGCGCCGTCCGCCGCACGGGAGAAGCGCTTGATGCGATGGCTCGATCGTTACCAGGGGGAAGCCTACGCGCTGCTGCGCATCGTGACCGGCTTCATGTTCGCATTCCACGGCCTGCAGAAGATCTTCGGCGTGCTTGCGACATTCTCGCCGCCTCTCGGAAGCCAGATCTGGTTCGGAGGGCTGATCGAGCTCCTCGGCGGCCTGGCCGTGCTCGTCGGATTCCAGACTCGCCTGGCGGCGTTCCTCTGCAGCGGCGAGATGGCAGTGGCGTATTTCCAGTTCCACTGGAAATTCGAGGGCGGCGCGAAGGTGTTCCCCGCGATCAACGAAGGCGAAATGGCGGCGCTCTACTGCTTCGTCTTCCTGTTCATCGCGACGCGCGGAGCGGGAAAGTTCAGTCTCGACCGCGGGCTCTGATTCGACCGCGCCTCGCGCTTCGGGCCGCGCTCGCCATACACGCCGCGCTCGCCATACACGCCTCGCCCCGCAGTCAGCGGCCTTTCCAGACGGGCGCGCGCTTCTCGACGAAAGCCCGCTGCGCCTCGCGCGCATCCTCGGTTCGACGCAGCGGCCGCCCGAGCTCTTCCTGGCGCCGGTAAGCTTCTTCGAGCGACAGGTGCAGCATCTCGCGAACTCCGGCGCGCGTCGCGCGCACGGCCAGCGGCGCGTTCGATGCGACGCGGTCGGCAAGCTCGAACGCGGAGTCGAGAAGCTTCTCGCTCGAAACCACTCGATTGAGGATTCCGATTTCCAGAGCACGCTGCGCCGAGAAAGGCCGCGCGCCGAGCATGATCTCCTGCGCGTGCACCCACGCGATCTGGCGCGGCAGCATCACCGCCGCGTGGCCGGTCGGGAAAAGGCCGAGCGCGACTTCTTCGAGCGCGAACGTCGCTTCCGGCACCGCCACGCGCATCTCGCTCGCGAGCATCAGGTCGAAGCCGCCTCCGCGGCAGTGTCCATTGACGGCAACGACGAGCGGCTTGCCGAGATCGAACGCCGCGAGCGTCGCGGTTCCTGCCGAGCGCAGGCCTTCGAACGCTGCGTCGTCGATCTTCTCGCCGCGCGCGAGCGCCTGAGCCGCCGGAATCGTCTCGCGCAGATCCATGCCGCTGCAGAACACCCGGTCGCCGGCACCGGTCAGCACGACTGCGCGCACTTCGTCGTCCGCGGCCAGGGCTCGCCAGGCTTGCGCCAGCTCGCGCAGGGCGATGGGGTCGAGGGAATTGGCGCGATCGGGCCGGTCGATCGTGACCAGTGCGACGTGAGGGTGCTCGGGGGGCCGCTCTGTGCGTATCCGCATGCCGCCACGATAGCACCGGGGCCGACGTTGCCGCAGGCCCCGCTACTGCGTTAGGATCGCCCCCCATGGCAGACTCGAACAGACCGTCCGCCGCAGCCAATTTCGGCGCCTCCCTCGGGATGGCCGCCGCGGCTCTCCTCGTCATCGGGGTCGGCGCCGCCACGATGCAGATCCTGCCGGCCTTCGGCGGGTTCCTCATGATGGTATTCGGCCTCGGGCTGGCGCTGATCGGTATCGTCACGTCCATCGTCGGTGTCGTCGCCACTGCGCCTGGCAAACGGCGTGAGGGACGCAGGCTTGCGCTTCGCGGGCTCGCGCTCTCGATCGCCGTGCTCGTCGTGGTGATGGTGGCGGCTTCGAAGGGCCAGGGCCTGCCGCGCATCAACGACATCACGACCAACGTCGACGATCCGCCGGTCTTCGTCACGGCGACCAAGGCTCCGCCCAACCAGGACCGCGACATGAACTACCCGGGCGCGAGCTTCGCGTTCCAGCAGCACCAGGCGTATCCGGACCTGGCCACGCTGGTCACCCATGACAGTCCGGGCGCTGCGTTCGAGCACGTGCATTCGGTGCTCTCGTCGCTGCCGCGCACGCAGATCACCGGTGAAGACCGCACCGACGGTCGCATCGAGGCGACCGAAACGTCGCGGATCTTCCATTTCTCCGACGACGTGGTCGTTCGCATCCGTCCGAACGACGGCGGCGGCAGCCGCGTCGATATTCGCTCCAAGTCGCGCGACGGCCAGGGAGACCTCGGCGTAAACGCGGCGCGCATCCGCACGATCCTTGCGCGGCTTCGCAACGACAGCCCGCCGCCCGGTGATTGAAGCTTGACGCCGCGCGGGGGGACTCCGTGTTGAAGCCGGGCCTGCGCGACGAGGCACTGCTCGCGCTCCTCGAACCCGGCCGGCGCCCGCTCGTCTTCACGCGGACGCGGCGCCTGGCTCGCGCACTGCGGCTGCGCGTCGCCGAGCTTCGCGGCGAAGGCGTCGCCGTAACGCCCCCGATCCACACGTTCGATGCCTGGCTCCTTGAAAACGGGCCGAAAGTGCTCGCCGCCGAGCACGCGGGCGGCGCAGCGGGACGCTTGCTGCTGACGCGCGCTGCCGAGCAGCTGCTGTGGGAGAGGGTGATCGTCGCGAATCCGGGCAAGCTGCCGCGCGAGCTGCTCGACGCGTCGGCGCTTGCGGCGACGGCCGCCGAGGCGTGGCGTCGCGTCCGCGTATGGGAACGGCCTGGTAACGACGAGTTCGTGACCGAGGACGTCGACGCCTTCCGCGCGTGGCTGCCGAAGTTCGAAGAGCAGCTCGAGAAGGGCGGGTTCGTCACTGCCGCCGATCTTTCGCGGCTGGTCGAAACGGCCATTATCGCGGCATCGCCGGCAATCGAGATTCCTTCGGACCTGCTCGTCGCCGGTTTCGAGCGCTGGGATCCCGCAATCCGGCGCGTCGTCGATGCTTTCATCGCACGCGGCGCGAAGCTGCACGAGGATGCGGACCCGCTCTCGCGCACGCCTGCGCCGATTCACCTATGGACCGCGACGACGACGGGCGGCGAGCTGCGCGAGGTCGCGCTGCGCATCCGCCGCCTGCTGCGCGAGGCCCCCGACCTTCGCATCGGGGTTCTCGCTCCCGCGGTTGCGCCTTTTGCGGCCCGTCTCGAGAGGATCTTCGAGGAAGAGCTGGACCCGGTGGGCACGAGCGGCGACGGCAATCGCGCCGTGCGCTGTTTCGACCTGTCGACTGCTCCGACGCTCGACAGCTACCCGCTGATCGCGGATGCGATCGATCTGCTGTCGCTTCCGTCGCGGCGCGTACCGTTCGCGCTGGTATCGCGCGTGCTTCTGTCGGGCCGCCTCTGCGGCAGCGCGCGCGGCGCGGAGCTGGAACGTCAACGCGCGAACATGGGTGCCGTCGAAGCGCGCCTTCGCCGCCGGCGCGCCGCCGTCCTCAGCCTGAACGATCTGGGCGACGTGCTCCGGCAGGCCGGGATCAAGGGTGCTCCTGACCGGCTGGCCAGGCTCACGTCCCGTCTCGAAGAAAAGGCCGCTCCGAAGCGTTCGCCGTCGCAGTGGCGAAGCGAATGGATCAAGCGCCTGGAAATCCTCGAATGGACTTCGACGGTGGACGGCGAGGTCGAGGGGCTCGCGTTCAAGCATTGGCGCGATGCGGTCGACGAGCTCGCGATGCTCGAGACCGTCGAGACGTCGATGAGCGCCGACGAAGCGCTTGCGCGGCTGCGCGCGATCTGCGGTGCCATGCAGGTGCAGCCCGCATCGACGGGACTCGGCGTGCAGGTTCTCGACCTGCTGGATGCGACCGGCCTCGAATTCGACGTCGTGTTCGCGATCGCGATGACTTCGAGCGCGTTTCCTGCGCCGCCGCGTCCGAATCCGCTGCTGCCGGTGCGCTGGCAGCGAAGACAGGAAGGCATGCCGCGCGTTTCGGTCGAATCCGAACGCGAGCTGGCCGGGATCGTCTGGGAGCGAGTGGTTCGCAGCGCGCGCGAGGTGCACGCGAGCTACGCGGTGCTCGGCGACGGCGACGAAGAGCAGATGCCGAGCGCGCATCTCGACCGCAGCGGTGAACATCCGCCTGCGGCGCCGCAACCGTGGTGGCTGGAAGCGTGGGACGACGCGCAGCGCGAGCCGAGGCCCGCCGATGTCGCCGGTGCTGCGCGGGTGCGGCGCGGCAGCGCGACCCTGTTCGCCCACCAGTCCGACTGCCCGTTCCGTGCGTTCGCCTCGCGGCGCCTCGGTGCCGAGGCTCTCGCTGCGATGCAGCCGCAGCCCGACCGCGCGCGTCGCGGCGAGCTCGTCCACGACGCTCTCAAACACGCGTACGGCGAGATCGAATCGAAAACGGATCTGGACGGCCTGAGCGACGGGAATATCGACGAACACGCGCAGAGGGCGGCGGCCGCCGCGATTGATGCGAACACAGAGTTCTTTGCCGATGCATTGCATCTGAAAGCTTCGGCGCAAGGCTGGCTTTCGGCGCTGGTGGCGAGCTGGATGCGCTACGAAAAAGGCGCAAGGACCGCTGCGTGGACGGTCGAATCCCTGGAGAGCTCGTTCACCGAGCGATTCCCGCCGGGAGTTGCCGATCCGCTGACGATCTCGTTCCGGACCGACCGCATCGATGCAGTCGACGGCGACGGAATCCTCGTCCTCGACTACAAGACGTCGCCGAAGTCGGCGTCGGTGTGGAGAGGAGAGAGGCCCGAGCAGCCCCAGCTGCCGCTGTACCAGGTGCTGCTCTCGATTCTGGGTCGTCGTGTCGAGGGAATCGCGTTCGCCAACGTCGCGGCGCGCGATCGCTGCGAGCTGACGGGACTTTCCACGCAGCGCCTTGCCGACAAGCTTCCTGCCCCGAGCGCGAAGATCGACTATGCAACCGGGTCGCGCGACTGGCAGGCCGCGCTCGATGCGCTGGCGCGAGACTACCTGGCCGGAGTGACGGCGCCCGATCCGCGCAAGCCCTCCGTCTGCAAGCAGTGCCGCGCCGATGCGCTGTGCCGCATCCGCGAAACTGCCGGCGCAGACGCGGACGAAGCCGAGGGCGACGAATGAGCACGGCGCAGCTCGAGCAGGTTCCCGACGATGCGGCCACGCGCGAGCGCTGCCTCGACCCGACGCGCAGCTTCATCGTCCAGGCTCCGGCGGGATCGGGGAAGACGGGACTGCTGGTGCTGCGATTTCTCGCGCTGCTCGCGCGAGTCGATGAACCCGAAGCGGTGCTTGCGATCACGTTTTCGCGCAAGGCGGCGGCAGAGATGCGCCATCGCATCGAGACCGCGCTCCTCGACGCGCAAATCTCCGACGCGCCGCCGCCGACGAGCGAGCACGACCGCCGCCGTCGCGAGCTGGCGCTGGCGGTGCTCGAGCGCGACCGCGAGAAACAGTGGAACCTCGCAAAATCGCCGTCGCGGCTGCAGGTATTCACGATCGACAGCTTCTGCGCGCGCATCGTCGCCTCCACCCCGCTCGTCTCGCGTCTCGGGAGCACGCCGGCGGTCGTCGAGGATGCGTCCGCGCTGTACCGCGAGGCGGCGCGTCGCGCGCTCTCGGATACGGGTGACGACGCCGCGACGTCGCCGCTGCGAGTGCTTCTCGAGCGCTACGAGATGGGGCTCGACGTCCTCGAAAAAGAGCTGGTCGACATGCTGGCCCGCCGCGACCAGTGGCTCGCCGGCGCGTTCGGTCACCGCCGCAGCCGCGACGAATGGACCACGCAGATCGAGCAGGGGTTCCGCGACGTGATGCAGGCGGAAATTTCAGCGGTCGCCGCGGGGCTCGAGCCACAACTGATCGCGCGGATCCATCGGCTGGCATGCCGCAGCCGCGACGTTACCGGCAACGACGGGAATTGGCCTACGCTCGGCAGCGGCGACCTGCTCGGCGACACCGTCGAATCTGCGTGGGCGTGGCGCCAGGCCGCGACGCTGCTGACGAAGGGCAAACCTGTAAAGCTGAGATCGCGCAAGACGAGGGATCCGGAAGTCCACGCGGGCGATGCGACGGTCAAGCAGATGCTCGTGGATCTTGCCGAAGAGCTTGAAGATTCGCCGCACGACTGGCTCGGGCGCCTGCAAAGGGCCAGCCGTCTTCCGCGCAGCCCGGTCTTTTCGGACGACGGGCGAGAGGGCCTCGGCGCGCTGCTGGCCGTGCTGCTCCATGCGAATGCGGCGCTGTGGACGATCTTCCGCGAGCGAAAGGAAGTCGATTTCACGCAGATTGCGCTCGCCGCCCTCGACGCGCTGGAGCCCGGCGAAACCCTCGAGAGGCTCGACGCGACGATCGAGCACATCCTCGTCGACGAATTCCAGGACACCAACGTGCTGCAGTACGAGATGCTTCGCTGGCTCGTCTTCGGATGGCAGCGAAGCGGCCGGCGCACCGTGTTCCTCGTCGGCGACCCCATGCAGTCGATTTACCGTTTCCGCAAGGCCGAGGTCGGCCTGTTTCTCGCTGCGCGCAGCTCGCGCGATTTCCTCGAAGGTTGCGACCTCGAATCCGAATCGCTGTCGGTCAACTTTCGTTCGACGTGCTCGCTGATCTCATGGGTCAACGATGCATTCGCGACGCTGATGGGCAGCGAAGACGATCCCCAGCGCTCGCTGGTGCGTTTCGCGGATGCGGCGCCCGGGCCTGCGGCGCAGCAGGGAAGCCCCGTCGAGTTCATCCTCTGGTCGGATCCGGCCGGCGCCGGCGGCGGCGAAGTCGAAGCTGCAGGGCTCGCCGACTGGATTTCCCGCGAACTGGCAGCGCGTCCCGCCGACGGCGCGGCCGGCAGCAACGGCACGAAGCCCGCCGCCCCGCGAACGCCGCCCCCGGTTGCCGTGCTTGTCCGCGCGCGAAGCCACGCTCTTCCGCTGCTGCGCGCCCTGGAAACGCGGGCTCCGCATCTCAGCGTTCGCGCGACCGGACTCGACCAGCTCGCGGATCGCCAGACCGTCCTCGACCTGGAAGCGCTGACGCGTGCGCTCCTGCATCCGGGCGACCGCGTGAGCTGGCTCGCGCTGCTGCGATCGCCGTGGGTCGGGCTTTCGCTCGGCGATCTTGCAAGCCTGGTCGAGCCGGACGTCGTGCAGAAAGGGTCAGATCGCGCGACGCCGATCGCGCTGCTGCTGGGTGATGCGTCGGCGCTCGAACGGATCAGCGCCGACGCGCGGATTCGCATCGACAGGCTGAAATCGGTCATGGCGCTCGGCGCGATCGAGCTGCGCGCCAGGCGTCTCGACATCGTCGTGCGTTCCGCATGGCTGCGGCTCGGCGGTCCTGCGTCGGGGTACGCGAACGCCTCTCTGGCAGCGCTCGATGCAGAGGCGTTTTTCGATGTTCTCGCCGCGCGCGCGCAGCGAGGCGGCATCGACCTCGACGAGCTGGCCGAGATGCTGCGCAAGGCCGATGCTCCGGCCGACCGCGATGCGAAAGTCGACGTGGAGATCCTGACGATCCACAAGGCCAAGGGCCTCGAGTTCGACATCGTCGTGCTGCCTGGGCTGGGGCGCGTGCCGAGATTGTCCGGGCAGGCAGGCGCGCTGGCGATGGAAACACAGGCGAGCAGCGGACGGCTTTCGCTCGTCGCACCGAGGGCGGCTCGTGGACGAGAAGACATCGACGAAGACAAGTACAGTTTCGTCAGCGATCGCGAAGCAGGGCGCGGCAGTGCCGAGACGCTTCGACTTCTCTACGTCGCCGCGACGCGCGCAAAAAAACGCCTCCTGCTCTCCGCCGGCCACGGCAGCCTGAAGAAAGACGGCAGCCCGAGAGCCCACAGCCTTCTTGCGGCGCTCGACCCGGCCTGCCCGGTCGCGACCGCAACGATCGTGGACGCCGCCGCAGGACCGCCTCTCGCCGTTGCATTGCCGCTGCGCCTCGTCGCCGCGCCCGTCGCCCGTGCGCCCAAAAGCGTCGCGACTCGTGTCGTCGTCTCCGAGATTCCTTCGACGCTGGCGAGCGAAGAGCCGGAGTTTTTTGCCGAGGGAAAGCTTCCCGAGCACATCGGCAAGGTCTACCACTGGTTCGTCGAGAAAATCGCGACCGACGGCGTCGCCAAATGGGACGCGCAGCGCATCCGCGACGAGCGCCGCCAGGTCGAATACGCGCTGCGAAGCGAAGGCGCGCTCCCGGGCGAAGTCGCCGATGCGACTGCCCGGGTCATCGCCGCCCTCGTTGCCACGGTCGACGACGAGAAAGGACGCTGGATCCTCGCTGCTCACGATGACGCGCGCTCGGAATGGGGCCTGACGCGCTGGCAGGACGGCACGCTTACCTCCGCGCGTTTCGATCGTACGTTCCTTGCTGACGGGAAGCGCTGGATCGTCGACTACAAGACCGGCCCGCTGCGCGGCGGCGCCGCAAACAGCGAAGCGCAGGTCGAGGTGCATCGCGCCCGGCACGCGGCCCAGCTCGCGAGCTATCGCGAGCTGCTCCTGGCTTTGCCCGGCGAAGAGGCCCACCCGGTTCACCTCGGCCTGTTCTTTGCGGAGTGGCCGGCGGGCCGGCGCTGGCAGGACATCACCGACCTCGTGGGCACGATCGTGGCAGAAAAAAATCGGGCGGCGGAAGTTTCGGCGTAACTTTTGCGGCGTAGCGGCGTCGCAGTCGTCGGGCCGCACCGCGTCCGACGGTTCAGGAGCAGGCGGACTTGAGGAACGAGGCAGACTTCGCGTCACTGATGCTCGCGGCCCAGGGCGGCGACCAGGACGCGTATCGCTCGCTGCTCGAAGGGCTGCAGCCGCTGCTACGCTCCTACGTCAAGCGGCGAGTCCGCGACGAGGAAGCCGTGGCCGACATCTGCCAGGACGCGCTGCTGACGATGCACAGGGTTCGACACACGTTCGAGCCCGGTCGCGCGTTCGAGCCGTGGTTCTACGCGATCGCACGCAGCCGCTTCATCGACCACCTGAGACGGCGCCGCAGGCGCGGCGACCTGGAAGTCGCCGCCGAGGAGGCGCCCGAGCCGGTCGCCGACGGTGCGAGCGCAGGTTGGGAGCTGTTCCTCGAAGTGCTCGAGAATCTTCCCCCTGGCCAGCGCGAGGCATTTTCGCTGCTGAAGCTGGACGGACTGTCGGTGGAAGAGGCCGCCGAAAAGGCCGGCGTGACCGTCGCCGCCCTCAAGGTGCGTGCGCATCGCGCGTACGGGGCACTGCGGCGCGGGCTGCTCGGAGGCGAAACGTGAGCGCAGGTCCCGGCAGCACCCGCGGCAGCGGAAGTTTCGTCGACTCGCTCGTCTCCGACCTCGAGCCGGTACGACCCATTCGACTGGCGCGCATGATCACGCTCGCGCTCGTCGTCGAGGCGGCCGTCGTGCTCCTGGTCGCGTGGCTGCTCGGCGTGCGCGTCGTCGAGGCCGAGCGGCTCCATGATCCCGCGTTCGTCGGCCTGCTTGCCGCTCTCGCGCTCGGTGCCGGCGCCAGTGCGGCGGCAATGACGGCGTTGTCGATCCCGGGCCGCGACGTTCCCGCATCCTCGCGCATCGGCCTGGTCGCGCTCCCGCTGGTGCTCGCGGTGGTGGTCGCGGTGTTCTCGCCGTGGGGCGGAACCTGGAAAGGGTTCTTTGCGGTGCTGATCGAAGGTTTCGGTTGCACCAGGACCACGCTCCTCGTTGCGACTCCTGCGTGGATTGCCGGACTGCTGATGATGCGACGGCTCGGACCTCTCGATGCCGCCAGTGTCGGG
Source organism: Candidatus Binatia bacterium (assembly GCA_036493895.1). NCBI lineage: Bacteria > Candidatus Binatota > Binatia (SeqCode) > Binatia bacterium. Next base: position 118,961 of record DASXOZ010000081.1, read on the forward strand.
CTCTTCTGTGCATCGACCGCACTGCTTGCCGCGGCGCTCGTCGTGCAGATGGGCTGCGCCCAGTGCGACTCCTGGCACATCGCGCTTGCTCACTACCTGCCGGTCGCGCTTGCGGCATCGGTCGCCGCGCTTCTCTCGCCGCTTTTGTTGCGCTCGCCTCCGCGGTAGCGGGCAACGCCGTCACTCGCCGAGTGCGCAATCTCAGCGTAGTTCCCCCCGTTCGAGCGACCGCATCGGCCGTTGCGATCCCGCTTCACCCACCGGGGGGCTTTGTCTTGCAACCACGCCGCAGCTATTTGCCGAGGACCCGGCGGAGCGGGGTTTCATGACGCCAGAAGTTTCCGTTTCGATCGACGAAGGCATCGCGACCGTCGCAGTGGACGACGGCAAGGCCAATGCGCTGTCGATGAACGTGCTCGACGGGCTCGAGGCCGCGCTCGACCGCGCGGAGCGCGAACAGGCGGCGGCGATCGTGATGCACGGCCGCGCAGGCCGGTTTTCGGCGGGTTTCGACCTCACCGTGATGATGGGCGGCGCTCGCGAGCGGCGCGTGCTCGTCGAAAAAGGCGCGCGACTGTTCCTGAGAATGGCCGACTTCGCGCGACCGATCGTCGTCGCGTGCACCGGTCATGCGCTGGCGGCCGGGGCGGTGTGGCTGACGTCGGTGGACTGGCGCATCGGCGCCGATATCGACGCGAAGATCGGCCTGAACGAGGTCGCCATCGGCCTGCCGTTGCCGGTGTTCGCACTGGAGCTGGCACGCGAGCGCTTGTCGAAGCGACATTTCCTCGCTGCCACGGTTCACGCCCGCATCTATTCGCCCCGCGACGCCGTCGACGCGGGCTACCTTGACGACGTCGTCCCCGCCTCCGAGCTGCTTGCGGCTGCGCGCTCGAAGGCTGCCGCCCTTGGCGCGCTGAAGGAGCCGGCCTACTCGCTGACGAAGAGGTCGGCGCTGCGCGCGACGTTGCGCCACATCCGCGACACGCTCGAAGAAGACATGGACAGGATCGGGTAGGGCACCGATGGAGCTTTTCGACAGCATCACCGACGAGCTTGCGGCATTCATCGCCGAGCAGCCTTTGTTCTTCGTTGCAACCGCGCCGTCGGACGGAGGCCACATCAACCTGTCGCCGAAAGGGCTCGACACGCTGAGGGTGATCGATCCGCGCACGGTCGCCTGGCTCGATCTCACGGGAAGCGGCAACGAAACCTCCGCGCACACCGCGGAGAACGGACGCCTGACGATGATGTTCTGCAGCTTCGGTGCGACGGCGCGGATCCTTCGTCTCTACGGCCGCGGACGCACGGTGCTTCCGTCCGACGCGGAGTTCGCGCGCCTGAGGCCGCAATTTGGTGCGGCGCTGCCCGGAGAGCGCCAGATCCTCGTGCTCGAAGTCGTGCGCGTGCAGACGTCGTGCGGCTACGCCGTGCCGCGCCTGGACAACCCGCGATCGCGCGACACGCTGCTGCGATGGGCGGAGAACAAGGGTCCCGATGGTGTCCGCACCTACCAGCAGGCGAAGAACACCGTCAGCATCGACGGCCTCCCCGCGCCGATCGCAGCGAAGAAAAGCTGAGCGGCAGCACCGTTCCCGCGCTGATCGCGACGTCCTTGCCGTCGCACCGACGAGGTGACAGCATCCGCCGCGATGCCTGTCGTCGTGCGCTTTACCGTCTGGTCGGACGTCCTTTGACCCTGGTGCTACAACGCGGCCGTGTGCCTCGAACGAGTCCAGCAGGATGTCCGTGACGTCGCCCGCCTCGAGCTGGTGTGGAAGAGCTATCTTCTGCGCCCGTACGCGGAGCCGAAGCCGCTCGATCGATTCCGCCGCTACACCGAGTCGTGGATGCGTCCCGCTGCGCATGCCGATGCCGGAGAGTTCCGCGTCTGGGCCACCGACGAGAGCCCGCCGTCGCACTCGGTCCCGTCGGCCGTTGCCGTCAAGGCCGCGGCGAGGCAGGACGCGTTCGATCGCTACCATCGTGCCCTGATGCACGCGTACTTCGCTCGCAATCTCGACGTCAGCTCGCGCGCGACCATTCTCGCCGTTGCCGAAGAGTGCTCGATCGACCTCGGGCTTTTCGAGCGTGACCTCGACGACCCTGCGCTGGCGCGTCTCGTCGGGGACGAGCACAACGAAGGCATCGGTCTCGGCATCAGCGGCGTGCCCTGCGTCGTGCTCGACGGCGGGTTCCAGCTTCCCGGCGCGCAGGAACGTGCCGTCTACGCCCGCATCGTCCATCGCCTCGTCAGCCAAGGAACCGCATGAGCGTACTCGTCGGTGATTTTCCGCTCCTTTCGTCGCTTCGCGAATACGGCAGCGGGCTTTCCGAGCGCCTCGTCGCCAACCGCCGGCGCATCCACGAATTCCCCGAGCTCGGGCTCGATCTTCCGCGCACCCAGGCGGTCGTGCTCGAGCAACTCGAGCGCATCGGCGTCGATTCGGTCCGCATGGGCACGGCGCTGACGTCAGTGGTCGCCGAAGTGCGTGGCAGCGCCGCGCAGTCGTCGCGCTGCGTGGCTCTTCGCGCCGACATGGATGCGCTGCCGCTGCGCGAGCACAACGAGCTCGGGTTTTCGTCGCGCAACGCCGGCTGCATGCACGCGTGCGGCCACGACGCGCACGTCTCGATGCTTCTCGGCGCAGTGGAGCTGCTGGCGTCGATGCGCGACCGCTTTGCCGGCACCGTGCGGTTCCTGTTCCAGCCTGGAGAAGAGGGCTTCGGCGGCGCGCGGTTGATGATCGAGGAGGGCGCCCTCGACGGCGTGGACGCCGCATTTGCGCTGCACGTCGATCCGAGCACGCCGTCGGGTGTCGTCTGCGTTCGCAAATCCACGATCATGGCCTCTGCCGACTCCTTCATGGTGACGTTCAAGGGCGCCGGAGGACACGCCTCGATGCCGCATCACGCGCGCGATCCGATTCCTGCGATCGGTCCCTTCGTCGATGGTCTGTCGCACGTCGCGGCGCGCGAGACGGATCCCGACGATCGCGTCGTATTCAGCGTCACGCAGGTGAAGGCCGGAACGACGAACAACGTGATTCCGCCGACCGCCGAGTGCGGCGGTACGATCCGCGCTCTCAGCGCCAAAAGGCGTTCCGAGGCCCACGAGCAGCTTCGAAGGGTCGCGCGCGGCGTCGCGGCTGCGCGCGGGATCCACGTCGACGTTGCGCTTCACGAAGGGTATCCACCGACCGTCAATCACGATGCGCCCGTGGACCTCATCGCTGCGACGGCCGAGCGCATCGGTTTGCATGTCGTCACGATCCCGTCGCCGGTAATGGGGGCCGAGGATTTCTCGTACATGCTCGAGAAGGTACCGGGTGCCTTCGCATTCCTCGGTGCGAACACCGACGGGGCGGGACCCCTGCATTCCGACCTGATGAAGCTCGACGAGAACGTGCTGCCACTCGGCGCGTCGCTGCACGCGGCGATTGCGCTGTCGTTCCTCGCGTCCTGAAGCGAGCGGCCGCCAAGGGCGACGGAGTCGATCTGTCCCAAGGGACGACGACGTCGACCTGTCTGAAGGCGCGACATCGTCGTCTCTTGTGACTGGACGACATTGTCATTCCGGGCCAATTCGACGACCACGTCCGCCGATTGCCAGCGAGTCGGCCGCCGTTCTGGCAGGATCCTGACGAAATATTGTAATCCGGGAGACGACGATGACGAGCAATGCCGACCTTTTCCGCCAACTCCACTCCGGTCCGGACCTGCTGATGCTGCCGAATTGCTGGGATGCCGGCAGTGCGCGCCTGCTCGAAAGCCTCGGAGCGCGGGCGGTCGCGACGACGAGCGCAGGGCTCGACTGGTCCCGGGGCTACCCCGACGGCAACCACCTTCCGGTCGCAGAGCTGGTTGCTGCCATCCGCGCCATCGCGCGCGTGATCGACGTCCCGCTCACGGTGGACATGGAAGCCGGCTATTCCAATGAGCCTGGCGAAGTGGGCGATACGGTTGCGGCCGTCGTTGATGCAGGCGCAGTCGGCATCAACCTCGAGGACGGCACGGCGCCGGCTGAGCTTCTCGCGCGAAAAATTGCCGCGGCCAGGCGCGCCGCCGAAGTGGCCGGTGTTGCGCTGTTCATCAACGCGCGCACGGATGTCTATCTGAAGGACCTCGCGCCCGAAGACAGGCGGCTCGAGGAGACACTCGCGCGTGCGACGATGTATCGCGACGCGGGAGCCGACGGGCTGTTCGTGCCGAAGCTCACGCTCGAGAGCGCAGTTCGCGAAGTGGCCGCACGCGCGAAGATGCCGCTGAACGTCCTGTTATGGCCGGGACTTGCGCGCCCCGCGCGCCTTCGCGAGCTCGGCGTGCGCCGGCTCAGCTCCGGTGCAGCGATCGCGCAGGCGGCCTGGACGCGGGCCAGGACTTTTGCCACGGCGTTTCTCGCCGGGGAAGAGGATCCCCGTGCCGAGGCTGCGGTGCCGACGTCGGAGATCAATGCGCTTTTGGCGCAGCGGATGTAATTTCCAATCGGAGAGAAAACTCGTAACTTGTGACCGCTTCCTGTGGCGTCATCTGCGCAAGAGGCCGAAAAAACCGGGCGATCCGCTACTCGCGCTTCGCCTCCTCGTAGAGGAATTCCGGCGCGAGATCCGCGCCGTTCGGCCAGACAATGGTGTGCAGCTCCGGATCGAGCCGGAATTCCCGGAACGCTTTCGGATCGCGAAGTGGCTCGAACATTTCGCCCCACAGCTCGGCTTCGAGATCGATCTCGCCACGGGTACCGTCGTCGAACGCGAGCTCGATCCTGTATCCGCCGAGATGCCGAGCGTGAGTAAGATGTGGGGTCATGACGCTACTCCAGCGGATCGATTCTCTTGAGCGGCTCTCGTCGCTGCGCGCGTTCCCAGTCGTCGAGCAGTTCCCGGCGGTGCCGGTCAAGCCATTCGAGGACCAGCTTCTGGGCGCGGCCCGGCACTGTCCCGCTCACGACCTCGCCGGCTCGGATGCTAAAGCAGATTTCCGAGTCGTGGTAGCGGGCGTAAAAACGCGGGGGCTGATGCTCGCGATAATACATCGCGATGACGATCCCGAAGAAACGTGAAATTTTCCGCCGTGGTGCACTGCTGCACCACGACGACGCATCAGCGCTACTGCAGGAAACTCGTATTTTGCGGCGTTGCCGGCCAGGCCGGCGACGCACTTCGCGGCGGAGTTCAGGGGCATCCTGCACGCCGGGGGCGTGGAGACCGTCAAGCAGTTGCGTGCCGCGAGAGGCTCGGTGCGTGTTGAAATTCTACGATCGCGCGGCCGCGTGGTGTCCGTCAGCCGACCTTTGGTACCGACATCCCGCGCACCACGGCTTCTCGTGCACCGAGGCGCACCAGCCATGCTCCGATCGCCGGTATTCCGGCAACCTTGTCGGGCATCATCGCCGAGAACGGCGTCCATGCGGCCGCGATCCACGGATAGCTGGCCATGTCGGCGATCGAGTATTCGCCGGCGATGAAATCGCGACCGCCAAGCGCGCCGTTGAAGACCGTCATGAGGCGCAGCGATTCATCGAGATAGCGCTGAATAGCCGGCGCGAGTTTTTCGGGCGCGTTGTTCATCCAGTAATTGACCTGGCCGAGGAACGGCCCGATGCCGCTCATCTGGAACATCAGCCATTCCATCGCCACCGCCCGCGCGCGCGGCTCGCTGGAAAGGAATCGCCGGTGCTGCTCCGCCAGATGAATCATGATCGCGCCCGACTCGAAGATCGCCAGCGGGCCTCCAGCCGCGTCGTGATCCACGATCGCGGGAATTTTGCCGTTCGGATTGATCGCCCGGAACTCCGGCGTGTTCTGTTCACCCTGGCCGATGTCGACCGCAATGGCGCGGTACGGGATGCCGAGTTCTTCCAGAAGAATGGAAACCTTGCGGCCGTTCGGCGTTGTCCAGGTATAGAGGTCGATCATGGGCGGTCCTCCGATGAGGACGTCGCTGACGTGTTTTGCGCGGCGTTGCAAGCCGGTGGCGGCCGCCGGGGCTCGGGCACGTCCGCGCGCAACGTCGATGACGAGGCTGCTTCTCGTTGATCGTGCGGCGGCCAGGTAGTCCCGCCGCCAGGCAAGGCGAATCCCGTCAGCCCCGCATTTGCGATTGCCGGATCCCGTCCGTCCGGCATCCGGGATTGCCGTGCTCCGGCAAGCCCGCTACACCGCCCGCATGAGCACCGTCGGACGAATCCGCGAGATCTGGCGCTACCCGGTCAAGTCGATGGGGGGCGAGAAGCTCGATCGCTGTTCGATCGGATCCCTCGGCATTCCCGGCGACCGCGGCTGGGCTCTGCGCGACGACACCCTCGGCGAGATCCGCGGTGCGCGCCGAATGCCCGTCCTGATGAAGTGCTCCGCGCGCTATCGGAAACCGCCGACCGAATCGGAAATTCCTCACGTCGATATCACGCTGCCCGATGGTTCGACGCTCGGCAGCGATGATCCTCAGGTGTCGGCCGTGCTGTCGCGACTGGTGGATCGACCAGTCACGCTGTGGCCCCGTCAACCGGCAAGCAACAAGGCCCACTACCGTCGTGCGCAACCGGGCGCGGCGCTGATGGCGCGCCTCGGGCGTACGGCGGCGATACGAAGGTTCTTTCTTACGATCCTGCGCGTGACCGGCATGGACGCCGACATCCGCGAAGAGATGAGCCGCGAGCCAGGCGAATCGCTGCCGGATCTGGCGGTGCATCCGGCCGAGCTGCTGGAATTCGTCTCGCCGCCCGGCACCTATTTCGATGCGTTCCCGATTCACGTCCTCACCACGGCAGCGCTCGAAGCGATGGCCACCGCGAACTCCGCGGCAATCTGGGACGTGCGGCGCTTCCGTCCGAACCTTCTGGTCGAAACTCCTGCGGGTGCGAGCGGGATCGTCGAGAACGGCTGGAGCAACCGGACTCTTGCCGTCGGTCGCATGCATCTGAGCTGCCAGATGCCGACGGTGCGCTGTGGAATGACCACGCACGCGCAGGGCGAGTTGCCCAAGGACCCGTCCGTGTTGCGCACGATCGTGCGCGACGCCGGACAGAGTCTCGGCATCTACGCCGGTATCGCCACCGCCGGTGACGTCGCGGCGGGCGACGAGGTGGAGTTGCTTTAGCGCGGAGTCTTCCATCCGCCGCGCCTTTCGACGATGGCGAGGCGTTTCGCGGTCCCGGCCGAATTCACCCCCTCACCGCGCGTTACTTCTGGATGCTTTTCACCTTCGACCGCCCGCGGGACAAACCGTGTTTGCGAGTCCGCGCATCCACCTTCGCTAGCAACACCAGTTGTCGGGGCACTTTTGTTTGCGGCGTCGCATGAGCAGTACGAAGGACGGGAAAGGACTCACGATCCCTGCCGCGTGCGGCCGAGGCCGAGCACGCCCGGATTCATGATCCCGGCAGGATCCAGCTCTGCCCGCGCTGCTTCGAGCGCACGCCCGAACAGCGCCGGTCTCTGCTCGCAGTACCATGGCGCGTGATCGCGGCCGACCGCGTGGTGGTGCGTGATCGTTCCGCCAAGGCGCATCAACGCGTTGGATGCGACTTCTTTGATCGCATCCCAATCTTCGAGCTGGCGCTCCGGCGCCGACGGCGCGAGGATCGTGAAGTAAGGCGCCGGACCGTCGGGATAGACGTGCGTGAAGCGGCAGCTCACGCTGCCGCCGCCGCACCGGCGGCCGAGCTCGCCGCGCACGGCATCAACGATGCCTGCATGGAACTCTTCGAAGCGATCCCACGTGATCGCCGTCTCGAAGGTATCACTGATCATTCCGAGCCCGACCAGCGCGTCGCGAAGGTACGGCGCGCGCAGGAACGCATCGCGCCACGCACCTTCGGCGCCTTCGCGTCCTGCTTCGTTATTGTTGCTGCGCGTTTTGCCGGCGCCTGGCGCGAACCGGCCGCCATGGTCAGCAACCAGCTCGAGCGCGCGCGCCATCCACGCGTCCGGTGGATGATCGGCCGACTCGAACGCGACGATCAGCACGGCGTGGCTTCCGTCGCCGGCGCCGGTGGTCAGTGCTTCGCCGGCATCCAGCAGGCGACAGTTGGTCGGGAACAGCGCGGACTGGGACAGCGCGCGAACGGCGCCCGCTGCAGCGTAAAAATCGGCAAACTTTACGCTCGCCGACGCGCGGTACTTCGGTCTGTCCTGCAGCCGCATCCACGCTTCGGTGATGATGCCGATCGTGCCTTCGGAGCCGATCACGTAGCGGTCGGGACTCGGACCGGCTCCCGATCCGGGCAGCCGCCGACTCTCGAGCACTCCAGCCGGCGTGACGGTGCGGATGCTCTCGACGAAATCGTCGATGTGCGTGTACAGCGAAGCGTAGTGCCCGCCCGAGCGCGTCGCGATCCAGCCGCCGAGAGTCGAGAACTCGAACGACTGGGGAAAATGCCGCAGCGTCAGGTCGTGGGGACGAAGTGCCGCTTCGAGCGCGGGGCCATAGATGCCGGCCTGGATGTGCGCTGCACGCGACTTCCGGTCGATCTCGAGCACGCGGCCGAGCCCGGCCAGGTCGATCGAGACGACGCCGGCGTAGTCGTCGAGCCCTCGCGCTTCGACGCCGCCGACGACCGAGGATCCGCCGCCGTACGGAATCGCCGCGACGCGGGCGCTCGCGCACCAGTCGAGAAGGCGCACGACGTCCGCTTCGCCCTGCGGATGCGCGACGAGATCGGGAGCGCACGCAAAGTCGCGTCGATAGGCACGCACGACGTCGCGGAAAGCCTTGCCATAGGTGTGCGAGGCGCGGTCTTCCTTTCCATCGGACAGGATGGCCTGGAGAGCCGAAGGCGCGACGACACGAGCCGGCCTCAATTCGATCTCGCCGATCTGCGGCTCCGGCCGGGGCTCGCCGGCTTCGAAGCCGAAACGCGCCGCGAGCATGCCGCCGATCGCGCGCTGGTGGTCGATCGACGGACCTTCGCTTTCATGGCCCCAGCCCCAGAATTTGCGTCGTTTGCCGGTCGCGCCGTCCATGCGGGAGCCATTCGCACTACGGCCAATGCGTTGCAAGGCCGCCGCGCCTCCGGGAGAAACCAGCGGTGTCTTTGTACGACGAGCCGCGGATTTCGGTCGCGATGCCGGTGCGCGACGGTGCGCCGTGGCTGCGCGAGAGCGTCGAGTCGCTGCTTGCGCAGAGCGAGCGGCGTTTCGAGCTGATCGCCGTCGACGACGGCAGCGTCGATGCGAGTCGCGACATTCTCGAATCGTTTGCGTCGGCCGATTCGCGCATCCGCATTCTCGAGACTTCGCGCGAGCATCGCGGGATCGTTGCTGCGCTCAATCTCGCCCTGGAGGCTGCGCGCGGACCGTACCTTGCGCGCATGGATGCCGACGACATTTCGCTTCGGCAGCGGCTGTCCGCGCAACTTGCCGCGCTGGAAAGCGATCCTTCGCTGTTCGGCGTCACGTGCTCAGCCGAGGCGTTTCCGGCGGATTCGGTGACCGACGGCATGCGTGCGTACGTCGACTGGCAGAACTCGCTCGTGAGTGCTGCCGAGATCGCGCGCGACCGCTTCGTCGAAAGTTCAATCCTGCATCCGACGGTGCTGCTGAGGACCGCCGCCGTTCGGGACGTGCTCGGCGGATGGCACGACGCCGCTTGGCCGGAAGACTGGGATTTTTTCCTGCGTGCGTTCGGTGCGGGCCAGAAAATTGCCCGCGTTCCCGAAGTGCTGTTTCGCTGGCGCCAGCACGACCGGCAGCTGACACGCAGCCATCCGCGCTACAGCATGGAGTCGCTGCTGCAGGCGCGGGCGACGTACCTCGCGCGCTATCTTGCTCCCGTCGAACAGGGTGGACGGAGGGTCTTCGTTCTCGGCGCCGGTCCGGTCGGCAAGGCGCTGGCGAAGGCGCTTGCGCGCTGCGGGCTCGTGGCAGACGGCATCGTCGATGTGGATCCGCGCAAAATCGGCGGTGTGGTACGCGGGGCGGGCCATCGCTGGCGGGTCGTCGCGCATTCGGCACTGGGAGCGATGACGCCGCGGCCGTTCGCCGTCAGCGCAGTGGCCGGCGGCCCGGCGCGGGCGCGGATCCGTGCGGAGCTGGGGAAATGGGGATGGAAGGAAGGAGACGATTTCGTCGTGGCCGCGTGAGCTGCTCGATTCAGGCGTCCGAGTGTGGAAAACCTGCCTCCTCTCGCGCGCCCGCCGCGCCGAGCGGAGTAACCCGATGACCATGCAACGCACCCCGCTTCTGCTCTCCCGGCTGATGGACCGCGGCCCGCTGCTGAATCCGCGCGAAGAAATCGTCACGCGCACCGAGACAGGCCTGCATCGCCAATGTTGGAAAGACCTGAAGCGCCGTGCCTGCCAGGTTGCCAGCGCGCTCGAGCAGGACGGCATCGCGATCGGTGACCGCGTCGCCAGCTTCCTGTGGAACAACCACCGCCACCAGGAGCTCTACTACGCGGTGCCGTCGATGGGCGCGGTGCTGCACACGCTGAACATCCGCCTGAGCCAGCGCGATCTCGAATACATCGTCAACCACGCCGCGGACCGCGTCGTGTTCGTCGACGAAGACCTTTTGTCTTGTGTGGAGGCGCTGGCGCCGAGCTGCCCCACGGTCGAGAAGTGGATCGTCTGCTCCGACGTCCCGGGTCGCGGCGCCGCCAAGGCAAAGCTTCCGAACGTGATCGACTACGAGGAGTGGATCGCAGAGGCGGACACGGAGTACCGCTGGCCGCAGATCGACGAGCATTCCCCGATGGGACTCTGCTACACGAGCGGCACCACGGGGCACCCCAAAGGCGTGATGTACACGCACCGCTCCACGTACCTGCACACGATGGCTCAGGCGATGACCGACTCCCTCGGGCTTTCGGCTACCGACTGCGTGCTGCCGATCGTGCCGATGTTCCACGCCATGAGCTGGGGTCTTCCGTTCACCGCGACGATGCTCGGCACCAAGCTCGTGCTCCCCAACCGCTTCATGACGCCGAAAGACATTCTCGATTTGATGGAGCGCGAGGAAGTCTCGGTGTCGGCCGGTGTGCCGACGATCTGGCAGGGGCTGCGCGCCGCAATCGAGGCC